>NZ_JACARZ010000075.1:0-61882 GCF_013386315.1 Pseudomonas sp. P7779
GCCCGCTCCCACATTTGATGGGGTTTGCAAAACGGGTTTAGAAGTCGCCCCAGAGTTGTTGAGCCACCGCCAGCGCCACGACTGGCGCAGTTTCGGTACGCAGCACCCGTGGGCCCAACCGTGCGGCATGAAACCCCGCACCTTGTGCCGTTTCGACTTCGCCATCAGTCAATCCACCCTCCGGCCCGATCAGGAAGGCCAGGCTCCCAGGCTTGGCGTGGCTCACCAGGGGCTCGGCCACCGGGTGCAGCACCAGCTTCAAATCCGCTTCGGCCTGTTTCAACCAATCCGCCAGCAACAGCGGTGGGTGAATCACCGGCACTCGCGAGCGACCGCACTGCTCGCACGCGCTGATCGCCACCTGGCGCCAGTGCTGCAGGCGTTTGTCGGCGCGTTCGTCCTTGAGGCGCACTTCGCAGCGGTCGCTGAAGATCGGGGTGATTTCATTCACCCCAAGCTCGGTGGCTTTCTGGATCGCCCAGTCCATTCGCTCGCCACGGGACAGGCCCTGGCCGAGGTGAATCTGCAACGGCGATTCGACCTGCCCGGCGAAGGTTTCGGTGACTTGCACCACCACGCGTTTTTTGCCGACTTCCAGCAAGCTGGCGCGAAACTCCTGGCCGGAACCGTCGAACAACTGCACGGGGTCGCCTTCGCCCATGCGCAATACGCGGCTGATGTAGTGCGCCTGGGCTTCCGGCAACTCGTGGTCGCCAAGGCTCAGGGGGGCGTCGACAAAAAAGCGGGACAGTCTCATTTCTGTTCTCTGGAAATAGTGTGCAGGGCGGACGCGGAGCGTCCATGGCTGCATTCCCACGCGGAGCGTGGGAACGATCAACTCAATCAGCCCGGATCACGAAACCCCGGGTGGAAATCCTTGGGCACCGCCACGCTGACCTTGCTGTTGGTGGCAATGTCGATCCCTTCGCTGGCCACTTCAGCCAGGAAGTCGATCTGCTCCGGGGTGATCACATAGGGCGGCAGGAAGTACACCACGCTGCCCAACGGCCGCAGCAACGCGCCTCGCTCCAGCGCATGTTCGAATACCTTCAGGCCACGGCGTTCCTGCCACGGGTAGGCGGTCTTGGTGGCCTTGTCCTGCACCATCTCGATGGCCAGCACCATGCCGGTCTGGCGCACTTCCGAGACGTGCGGATGGTCCACCAGGTGCGCGGTGGCGGTGGCCATGCGCTGGGCCAGGGCCTTGTTGTTTTCGATGACGTTGTCTTCTTCGAAGATATCCAGGGTCGCCAGGGCCGCCGCACAGGCCAGCGGGTTACCGGTGTAGCTGTGGGAGTGCAGGAAGGCCCGCAGGGTCGGGTAGTCGTCGTAGAAGGCGTCGTACACATCGTCGGTGGTGACCACCGCGGCGAGCGGCAGGTAGCCGCCGGTCAGGGCCTTGGACAGGCACAGGAAGTCCGGGCGGATGCCGGCCTGTTCACAGGCGAACATCGTACCGGTGCGGCCAAAGCCCACGGCGATTTCGTCGTGGATCAGGTGCACGCCATAACGGTCGCAGGCTTCGCGCAGCAGCTTGAGGTACACCGGGTGGTACATGCGCATGCCGCCGGCGCCCTGGATCAGCGGCTCGACGATCACGGCGGCCACGGTGTCGTGGTTTTCGGCCAGGGTCTGCTCCATGGCCAGGAACATGTTCCGGGAATGTTCTTCCCAGCTCATGCCGTCGGGGCGCAGGTAGCAGTCGGGGCTCGGCACCTTGATGGTGTCCAGCAGCAGGGCTTTATAGGTCTCGGTGAACAGCGGCACATCGCCAACCGACATCGCGGCGATGGTTTCGCCGTGGTAGCTGTTGGTCAGGGTGACAAAGCGCTTCTTGTTCGGCAGGCCGCGGTTGAGCCAATAGTGAAAGCTCATCTTAAGCGCGACTTCGATGCACGACGAGCCGTTGTCGGCATAGAAGCAGCGGGTCAGGCCTTCGGGGGTCATCTTCACCAGGCGCTCGGACAGCTCGATTACCGGCTGGTGGCTGAAGCCGGCGAGGATCACGTGTTCCAGCTGGTCGACCTGGTCCTTGATGCGCTGGTTGATGCGCGGGTTGGCGTGGCCAAACACGTTGACCCACCAGGAACTGACGGCGTCGAGGTAGCGTTTGCCTTCGAAGTCTTCCAGCCAGATGCCTTCACCGCGCTTGATCGGGATCAGCGGCAGTTGCTGGTGGTCTTTCATCTGGGTGCAGGGATGCCACAGCACCGCAAGGTCGCGTTGCATCCACTGGTTATTCAAACCCATGTTTATTCTCCTCGAAGCGGCTCGCGACGTGCGCGGGCGAAACAATCGCGCAAGCCTATGCAATGCCGGCCTGTGTCACAACCCATTGCGAGTCTGAAGCGTAAATTGGTGGTAAACGCAGGACAGTCCGTCACGTTTCTTCTGGATAGTCCTTAATCTCTTGTTAACTTACTCTGCATACGCTCTTGATCGTATTTCTCGATATTTCAAAGCGAAATTTTCCGCTTTAATTCGATAGGTAAATCGATAGTCTTGCCACAGCTCTTACGGGATTTGGGACATGCAACTACGTAATTCACCGGCCCGCTATGGCTGGGTCAGCATCGTTTTGCACTGGGGCGTGGCCCTGGTGGTGTTCGGTCTGTTCGCATTGGGCCTGTGGATGGTCGGTCTCGACTACTACAGTGCCTGGCGCAAAGACGCCCCGGACCTGCACAAGAGCATCGGCATTACGCTGTTCGCCATCATGCTCGTGCGGATCGTCTGGCGCCTGGTCAGCCCGCCGCCGCCACCGCTTGCCAGCTATAGCCGCATGACGCGTCTGGGGGCTGCGTTTGGCCACGCGTTCCTGTATCTCGGGCTGTTTGCCGTGATGATTGCCGGTTACCTGATTTCCACCGCAGACGGTGTCGGGATCCCGGTGTTTGGCTTGTTTGAGATTCCTGCGCTGGTTTCCGGGCTACCGGACCAGGCAGACACTGCAGGTGTGGTGCATTTGTACCTGGCCTGGGTATTGGTGGTGTTCGCCGGCCTGCATGGCGTGGCCGCGCTGAAACACCATTTCATTGATCGTGATGTGACCCTGGTTCGTATGCTGGGGCGCAAAGCCTGATGTTCAACCTCGACTCACAAGGAATAGAAAGCATGTTGAAAAAGACTCTCGCCGCTCTGGCCATCGGTTCTGCCCTGCTGACTGCCGGTCAGGCGATGGCAGCTGACTACGTTGTCGACAAGGAAGGCCAGCACGCCTTCGTTGACTTCAAGATCAGCCACTTGGGCTACAGCTTCATCACCGGTACCTTCAAGGACCTGGACGGCAAGTTCAGCTTCGATGCTGCCAAGCCTGAAGACAGCAAGATTGAGTTCAACGTCCGCACCGCCAGCGTGTTCACCAACCACGCCGAACGTGACAAGCACATCGCCAGCAAAGACTTCCTGGACGTTGGCAAGTTTGCCGATGCCAAGTTCGTCTCCACCAGCGTCAAGACCACTGGCAAGAATGCCGCTGGCCAAGTCACTGCTGACGTGACCGGCGACCTGACCTTTCACGGCGTGACCAAGCCGATCGTCGTCAAGGCGACCTTCCTGGGTGAAGGCAAGGATCCATGGGGCGGCTACCGTGCCGGCTTTGAAGGTACTACCTCCTTCAATCGCCAGGACTTCGGCAAGCAGATGGACCTGGGTCCAGCGTCCAACAACGTTGAGCTGTACGTGACGTTTGAAGGTGTGAAAGCGAAGTAATTTTCGCCGGCCACACAAAAATGCCCCGGATCTCGCGAACCGGGGCATTTTTTATGGCGCTTTGAAAACTCAGCGGTTGCGGGTCAGCAACGCCGGTTTTTCACCACGTGGACGGCCCGGCAGTTGATCCAACTGCTCAGGTGTCAGCGTGCGATCGCTTTTCGACTCTTTGTGGATGATCTTCGGTGCCGGGCCGCCGCGCGGGTTTTGCACCGCTGGCTCCGACAGGCGAGGTTGATCATCACGGGCCGGGCGACGGTTGCGCGACTCTTCGCGACGGGCCTGGCCGTCACGCGGTGCACCGTTGCGCGGGCCGCTGCGCTTGGCAGGCGGGGTGCCGGTGGTGGCGCCATTGCTGCTGCGCGGACCGTTCTGGCGACCTTGTGGCTGGCCGCCGGTACGCGGAGTACCGGCGCCTGCGCCCTGGGCTGGAGCGCCCGGACGACGACCACGGCCCTGGGCCGGCTTGGCCTGGGGCACGTAGTCAACGCGGTTACCGAAGTTGTCCACGTCGTCGTCCAGGAACTCGTCCGGAGCACGGTCGGCAGCAGCACGTGGCGGCTGGCTCGGCTGGCGCTGTTCGCGGGCCGGGGTGCCTTCACGGGGCTTTTGCTCACGGGCCGGGCGTTCGCCACGGCCATTGGTCGCAGCCTTGTCCTTGCCGCCCTTGTCCTTGCCCTTGTCTTTACGACCGCCACCACCGCCGCCGCCGTTCGGGCCATCGCCCTTCGGACCGCGTGGGTTGTTGCGCGGGTTGCGCACGTCCGGACGTTCGCGCACTTCAGGCTTCTCGGCCTCAACGGCGCTGGAGTCGAAGCCCATCAGGTCGCCGTCGGCGATTTTCTGCTTGGTCATGCGCTCGATGCTTTTCAGCAGCTTTTCTTCGTCCGGTGCGACCAGGGAAATGGCCTCGCCCGAACGACCGGCCCGGCCAGTACGGCCGATACGGTGCACGTAGTCTTCGTCGACGTTTGGCAGCTCGAAATTGACCACGTGGGGCAGTTGGTCGATGTCCAGGCCGCGAGCGGCGATGTCGGTGGCGACCAGGATGCGCACTTCACCGGCCTTGAAGTCGGCCAGGGCTTTGGTGCGGGCGTTCTGGCTCTTGTTGCCGTGGATCGCGACGGCGGTGAGGCCGTGCTTGTCCAGGTACTCGGCCAGGCGGTTGGCGCCGTGCTTGGTGCGGGTGAACACCAGCACCTGTTCCCACGCGCCGGCGGTGATCAGGTGGGCCAGCAGCGAACGCTTGTGGGCGGCCGGCAGGCGGAATACGCGCTGCTCGATACGCTCGACCGTGGTGTTCGGCGGCGTGACTTCAATGCGCTCGGGGTTGTGCAACAACTTGCCCGCCAACGCGGTGATGTCGTTGGAGAACGTGGCCGAGAACAGCAGGTTCTGGCGTTTGGCCGGCAGGCGCGCGAGGACCTTTTTCACGTCATGGACAAAGCCCATGTCGAGCATGCGGTCGGCTTCGTCCAGCACGAGGATTTCCACGTGGGACAAATCGACGCTGCCTTGGCCGCACAGGTCGAGCAAACGACCCGGGCACGCAACCAGTACGTCGACACCGCGGGACATGGCCTGAACCTGTGGGTTCATGCCGACGCCGCCGAAGATGCAGGCGCTGACGAACTTCAAGTCGCGGGCATACAGCTTGAAGCTGTCATGCACTTGTGCGGCGAGTTCGCGGGTAGGGGTCAGGACCAGTACGCGCGGTTGGCGCGGGCCATGACGCTGGGATTTGTCCGGGTGACCGTTGGGGAACAACCGCTCCAGGATCGGAAGGGCGAAGCCGCCGGTTTTACCAGTACCTGTCTGAGCCGCAACCATCAGGTCGCGGCCTTGCAACACGGCGGGAATGGCCCGCTGTTGCACCGGAGTAGGCTCGGTATAGCCCGCTGCCTCGATGGCGCGGACTAAAGCCTCGGAGAGACCGAGGGAAGCAAAGGACATGAGTAATCCTGTTTTAGTTAGGGCTTGGCCCAGAGGGATAGTCTTGCCTGGCGTGAATGGCGTTTAGATGAACGCAATCCCGTCCGGTCCTGCTGGGGCTGGCGGGCACTCAGACGGCTCGCGCGGGCTTGAAAGCTGCGCTGTAGCGGGGTCGGGTGCCTTTTGCAAGACCGAAGCGTCCGGGCGTAAGCCTGGCGGAAAGGCCGGAGTATAACAGAGCAATCACTCTGCGCCGCTTTCCTGCTGCTCAACGGTGCGTACGGGCAGGGCTGATGCGCTGGTTTGCGGGCTGCTGCCCGCATATTTGGCACTCAAGGCCGCGTAGGCAGGCTCTTGCTTGAAGCGTTTGAGTTCGGCGGCGAAGCGTTGCACCAGCAAATCCATGCCGGCACCGCGGCGCACGGCCAGGAACTGTGGCTGGCTGCTGACTACCTGGGGTGCCTGGGTGACCTGGTCCTCAAGTCCAAGGGCCTTGAGTACATGCTGGCCAACCCGACGGTCCGTGATCACCAGGTCGATCCGGCCAAGGGCCAGTTTGCCGAAGTTGGCCTCATGGCTGGCGGCCGGCTCCTGCTTGAAGAGGGTGGACTCGCTGAATTCGGCGCCATAGAGGTAGCCTGGCGAGGTGCCGATGGTCAGGCCGCGCAGGTCGTCGAAGGTCTGGAACGGGTGTGGGCGCTGATTGGCGTAGAACAGCACGAACTCCACCTCGGACAGCGGCTCGCTGGGGTACAGCAGCACCGCGTCGCGTTCATGGCTATGGAAAATATCCAGTGCGCCGTCGGCCTGGCCCTGGTCGAGCATCGCCAGGCAGCGCTTCCAGGGCAGGAATTGCCAATCCACATCGATGCCCAGGCGCTGGAACACGATCACCGTGGTCTCGTAGTCGAGCCCGCGCATGGTGCCGTTGTCGTCGTAGACGTAAGGCGCCCAGGGCTCGGTGACAATGCGCAGTTTCTCGCCATGGGCACCGAGGCTCAGGCAAGCGAAAAGAACAGCAGTCAATAACCGGAAAGTGACAGGCATACCCTGAGATTACGACTGTATCGGGCTAAAGAGAAGCTCTGGCACAGTGATCTGCGGGCGCCCGCCAGGTTTACTTGCCCGGAGATTTGATCAGGTGTTCGTAGATCGCCTCGCGCCGCTCGCCGAGAATCAGCCGCACCACGGGATTGTCAAACCAGTGCTCCAGCAGATGGGCATCCACCGGTCGACCCTGGCGCTCTTCCTGGTTTTGTCGGGCCTTGTCCCACCAAACCGGGCCACACGCCTGGTCGAACTCGTTTTCATGTTCGTAGCAGCCGTAGAGGATTTCCCGGATGAACTGCTGCTGGTGCTTGGGCAATGCCAGGGTGATCAGCTTGTACATCAGGCGTTGCAGACGAGGCGGGCGGGGCAGGTGGGCGGAAACCTGGCGCGTGTCATCCAGGGCCGTGGCGCCGGTGGGGTTTGCCCCATGTTTGGCGATCCACGCCTTGACCTTGGCCCGGAACAGCTGCTTGCGGCTCCAGTAATGGTGGATCAGGTCCGGGCATTCGCGCACGTTGAGGGTGCGATAGGCGGCAATGGACAGGCAGAACTCTTCCAGGGTGTAGGCGCCCTGGGCATGGGGAAACAGTTCGTCCATCAATTCGATCGAGCGGTCGAGGATGTGCGCGTCCTGCTGCGTCAGGCCCATGACCCCGGAATTGAGGGTCATCATGTCATCGTCGGCCACGCCCATGTCCAGCAGGCGCTGGTACAGGGCGCTGTACAGAATGCTTTCGTGGTTGTCGCCGTACTTGGTGTAGAAGGCGTTGCACAGCAGGGTGCCCGGCTGCACGCGTTCAAACAGCGCCAGGGGCGAATGATGGAAAAACGTGTCGGTGTCGATCAGCAGCGCCACTTCGGATTCTTGCAACACTTGCCGCAGCACTACGTGCTTGGTGCGAAAGTGGTAGCCGTGAGGCTCGCTCCAGCGTTTGCGCGTGGCTTCGTCCAGCGGGCGTACCCGTACCGGCAGCAGGCGGTAGGGCTCGGGGTTGTCGGTGAAGACCTGGATGTCGATGCCTGTGTCCGGCTCGTCCCGCAGGAACGACAGGGCGCTGGCGATGCTGAATACCGCTTCCTGATGGTAAGTCTCTGCGCCGAACACCAGGTAGACCAGTTGCGGGCGGGACGTCGGGGCGGTTGTATTCATGGACTGCAGAATTCCGTGGGCGTTTAGAACGGCAAAGGCCCTCATTATGAGGGCCTTTGCATTTCGGAACAGACCTTAGCGTGGCAGCTTCAGGTTGTTCCAGACAGCGAGGCTTGGCTCAGCCTGGTTCAGGGTATAGAAGTGCAACCCTGGCGCGCCACCTTGCAACAATTGTTCACACATTTCGCTGATGACCTGTTCGCCGAACGCCTGGATGCTCTTGACGTCGTCGCCGTAGGCTTCCAGTTGTTTACGAATCCAGCGTGGGATTTCCGCGCCGCAGGCGTCAGAGAAGCGCGCCAGTTTGCTGTAGTTGGTGATCGGCATGATGCCCGGCACGATCGGGATGTTCACGCCCATCGCTTGTACACGCTCAACGAAGTAGAAGTAGCTCTCTGCGTTGAAGAAGTACTGGGTGATCGCGCTGTTGGCGCCGGCGTTGGCCTTGCGCACGAAATTCTGCAGATCGTCTTCGAAATTGCGCGCCTGGGGGTGCATCTCCGGATAAGCGGCCACTTCGATGTGGAAGTGATCGCCGGTTTCTTCGCGAATGAAGCTCACCAGGTCATTGGCGTAGCGCAGCTCGCCGCTGGCCATGCCCATCCCGGACGGCAGGTCACCGCGCAGGGCGACGATGCGCTTGATGCCGGCTTGCTTGTATTGGGTCAGCAGGCTGCGCAGGTCGGCCTTGCTGTCGCCCACGCAGGACAAATGCGGAGCTGCAGGTACTTTGACTTGGCTTTCCAGCTGCAGCACGGTGTTGATCGTGCGATCGCGGGTGGAGCCACCGGCACCGTAGGTGCAGGAGAAGAAATCGGGGTGGTAGCTGGCCAACTGCTTGGCAGTTGCCATCAGTTTTTCATGCCCAGCATCGGTCTTGGTCGGGAAGAACTCGAAGCTGTAGCGACGGTCTTGGGACATGGTCATACCTATGGAAACTCATAAAGCCAGAAGGTGCACACCGTCAATGTGGGAGCGGGCTTGCTCGCGAAGGCGGTATGCCAGTAGTAGATAAGTCGACTGACACACCGCCTTCGCGAGCAAGCCCGCTCCCACAAAAGCCTGCCCCCACATGGGGAGCAGGCAGCAGGCAAATCAGTAGCGGTAAGCGTGCGGCTTGAACGGGCCTTCGACCGTCACGCCGATGTAGTCGGCCTGGGTCTTGGTCAGTTGAGTCACTACGCCGCCGAAGCCGCGGACCATTTCCAGGGCCACTTCTTCGTCGAGTTTCTTCGGCAGTACTTCCACGGTCAGGCGCTCGGCTTTCTGGGCGGGCGACAGGTCGGCGTATTTCTGGCCGAACAGGAAGATCTGCGCCAGTACCTGGTTGGCGAACGAGCCATCCATGATGCGGCTTGGGTGGCCAGTGGCGTTGCCCAGGTTCACCAGACGGCCTTCGGCCAGCAGGATCAGGTAGTCATCGTTCTGCGGGTCGAAATCGCCAGCACCGGTACGGTGAACCTTGTGTACCTGTGGCTTCACTTCTTCCCATGCCCAGTTCTTGCGCATGAAAGCGGTGTCGATTTCGTTGTCGAAGTGACCGATGTTGCACACCACGGCGCGCTTTTTCAGGGCCTTGAGCATGTTCGAGTCGCACACGTTCACGTTGCCGGTGGTGGTCACGATCAGGTCGATCTTGCCCAGCAGAGGCTTGTCGATGCTGGCTTCGGTGCCGTCGTTCTGGCCGTTGATGAACGGCGAAACCACTTCGAAACCGTCCATGCAGGCTTGCATGGCGCAGATCGGGTCGACTTCGGAGACTTTAACGATCATGCCTTCCTGACGCAGGGACTGGGACGAACCCTTGCCCACGTCACCGTAGCCGATCACCAGCGCTTGCTTGCCGGACAACAGGTGGTCGGTGCCGCGCTTGATCGCATCGTTCAGGCTGTGACGGCAGCCGTACTTGTTGTCGTTCTTGCTCTTGGTCACCGAGTCGTTGACGTTGATGGCCGGGATTTTCAGCTCGCCCTTGGCCAGCATGTCCAGCAGGCGGTGTACGCCGGTGGTGGTTTCTTCGGTCACGCCGTGGACGCGGTCGAGGATCTGCGGGTATTTCTTGTGCAGCAGCTCGGTCAGGTCGCCGCCGTCGTCGAGGATCATGTTGGCGTCCCATGGCTTGCCATCCTTGAGGATGGTTTGCTCCAGGCACCACTCGTACTCTTCTTCGGTTTCGCCTTTCCAGGCGAACACGGCGATACCGGCAGCAGCGATAGCGGCAGCGGCCTGGTCTTGAGTCGAGAAAATGTTGCAGGACGACCAGCGTACTTCGGCACCCAGGGCAACCAGGGTTTCGATCAGCACGGCAGTCTGAATGGTCATGTGGATGCAGCCGAGAATCTTCGCGCCCTTGAGCGGCTGCTCAGCGGCGTACTTGCGACGCAGGCCCATCAGGGCTGGCATTTCGGATTCGGCGATAAAGGTTTCGCGACGGCCCCAGGCAGCGAGGGACATGTCGGCGACTTTGTAGTCGGTAAAACCTGCAGGCGTGATTACAGCGCTCATGAAGAGCCTCCATTCGTAGTGTGCGAATGGGCGCCGTTGTGCGTTTAGTATCCAGCTGGCTAACCAGGCCGGACAACGCCCCATCCGAGCCTGACAGGTCGAGCCTGCTGCAGCGCCCCTCGGACAGGTGGCGGGAGAACGGTATCAATCGAAGATGACCGTTTTGAAGCGGAGGCGATTATAGCCGCCTGCGCCTGACTTCTAAAGCCTTTCTGTCGGCGGCATGAAGATCGCTCATGGGGTTGATAGGCAATGGCTCATAGAGCTTGGGCCCGGCCTCTGCCATGATGTTGCCCATCATTTCGCAACACGCTTTGGAGTGAACATGAACTTCCACACTCGCAAATGGGTAAAACCCGAAGACCTCAACCCCAACGGCACCCTGTTCGGTGGCAGCCTGCTGCGCTGGATCGACGAAGAAGCGGCCATTTACGCGATTGTCCAGTTGGGCAACCAGCGGGTGGTGACCAAGTACATCTCCGAAATCAACTTCGTCAGCGCCTCGCGCCAGGGCGACATCATCGAACTGGGCATCACCGCCACCGAGTTCGGTCGCACCTCCATCACCCTGACCTGTGAAGTGCGCAACAAGATCACGCGCAAGAGCATTCTGACGGTGGAAAAAATGGTCTTCGTGAACCTGGGCGAAGACGGGTTGCCGGCGCCCCACGGCCGTACCGAGATCAAGTACGTGAAGGATCAGTTCCAGTCGGAAGGCCTCGGCGAGTAATCCTGCGCAGGGCCAGTGAACGCTCTTGATCAACCATAGGTCGTACCTGAACATCGCCCCCCCGTTCAGGTATCACCATGGCCACGCAAGAAGACGGCAAGACCCCCAATCTGTCGCAGGAAGAGCAGCACGACGTCGACAAGAACCAGCCGCCTCGCGCGGCGGTTCTGCATGAAATCATCCGCACTCAAGGCGATCAGGAACTGGAGCGCAACGTCGCCGCGTTGTGGTGGTCGGCGCTGGCCGCCGGCCTGACCATGGGCCTGTCACTGATGGGCATGGGCTTGCTCAACTCGCGCCTGCCGGATGGCGAGGAGTTCAAGGTGATCGCCAGTTTTGGTTACTGCGCCGGCTTTCTTGCCGTGATCCTCGCCCGTCAGCAGTTATTCACCGAAAACACCCTGACCGCGGTGTTGCCGGTGATGAGCAAACCCACGCTGAAGAATTTCGCACGCCTGCTGCGTTTATGGGCCGTGGTGCTGGTGGGCAACCTGTGCGGCACCTTGCTGGTGGCGTATGTGATGCTGCACTTGCCGATCTTTGACACCAAGACCGACCTGGCCTTCCTGGAAATCGGGCGCAAGGTCATGGAAAACGACGCCTACCAGATGTTCGCCAAGGGCATCGTGTCGGGCTGGATGATCGCCACCATGGTGTGGATGATCCCCTCCATGGAAAGCGCCAAAATCTGGATCATCATCCTGATCACCTACCTGATGGCACTGGGAGACTTCACCCACATCGTGGTGGGCTCGGCGGAAGTGTCGTACCTGGTATTTGCCGGCGAGCTGCCGTGGAAAGACTTCTGGCTGGTGTTCGCCGGGCCGACGCTGGCGGGCAATATCATCGGCGGCAGCTTTATCTTTGCGCTGATCAGCCATGCGCAGATTCGCAGCGAAAGCAGCCTGCCGGGCAAAGCCGCTGCGGACCCGAGGCATCCGCAGCAGATCAACAAGGGTCAGTGAGTCTCCGGCGCCGCAGCAGGCGCCGGCTCATCCTTGGTCACATGCTTGACCAGCTTGCCGATGCTCAAGCCCTGCAACAGGATCGAAGACAGCACCACGATGTAGGTGATGCTCAGCAGCAAGTCACGCTCCGGGCCCAGTGGCAGGGCCAGGGCCAGTGCCACGGAAACCCCGCCGCGCAAGCCGCCCCATGTGAGGATGCGGATAGTGCCGCGGGGCACCGTGCGCCAGCGGCGCAGCAGCAGGATCGCCGGGGCCACCGTCAGCAGGCGTGACAACAGGATTGCCACGGCCAGCAAACTGGCGGCCAACACGTGCAGCCAGTTGAACGGCAACAGCAGCAATTCCATGCCGATCAGCGCAAACAGCAGGGCGTTGAGCATGTCATCGAGCAGTTCCCAGAAACCGTCCAGGTAGCGCCGGGTCATGTCGTTCATCGCCAGCTTGCGGCCGAGGTTGCCGATGATCAGGCCCGCCACCACCATCGCAATGGGTGCCGAGACGTGCAGTTCAGTGGCCATCGCCGAGCCGCCGATCACCAGGGCCAGGGTCAGCATCACTTCGATCTGATACTGCTCGATGCTCTTGATCATCAGGTACACGATGTAGCCGATCAGCCCGCCAAACACCACGCCGCCAATCGCCTCATGGGCAAACAGCATGGCCGTGGCGCCGACCGTAGGCGTCTCGCCCAGTTGCGCGATGCCCAGCAACACGGTGAACACCACCACCGCCGTGCCGTCGTTGAACAGCGATTCGCCGACGATGGTGGTTTTCAGCGGTTTCGACGCATTGGCGGTCCGCAGCACACCGAGTACGGCGATCGGGTCGGTGGGGGAAATCAGTGCGCCGAACAGCAGGCAGTACAGGAAACTCACGTGCCAGCCGAACAGGGCAAAGATGTAGAAGGCCAGGCTGCCGATCACCACCGTGGCAATCAATACGCCGAAGGTGGCGAGCAGGCCGATGGGCCAGCGGTAGCTGCGCAGGTCGCTCAGGTTGACGTGCAAGGCGCCGGCGAACAGCAGGAACGAGAGCATCCAGTTCATCAGCAGGTCGCCGAAGTCGATCTGGCCGATCAACTGCTGGATGCGCTCTTCAAGGCCGGGGTAGCCGATAAAGCTCAAGCCTTGCAGCAGCAGGGAAAACATCAGTGCCGTGACCATCACACCGATGGTGGGCGGCAGGCCGATGAAGCGGTAGTTCACATACGTGAGCAGGGTGGTGAGGCAAATAAACGCAGCGACAAGTTCAAGCATCCGGGGTCCTTGGATGGAGGAGTGAGTAGAGATCATATGTGGGAGCTGTCGAGCCCCAGCGAGGCTGCGATGGCATCACCTGGGTGAGGCTGCAAGACCGCAGCGCCTGTATCGCAGCCTCGCTAAAGCTCGACAGCTCCCACACAGAACACATTTATCAGTTGGCTACGTTGACCGCAGCAAGGCGACGACGTTGCAGGTCGATGAACAAAAGTGCCGCCACCACCATCCCGCGGATCCAGGCACCGAGCGGCAGGCGAGGATCTCCTTCGGTAATCGTGACGCTCTGATCAGGCATACGCAGGCCGACGCCCGGATCGGCGAAGATCGGGCAGCGGCAAAAATTTATTGGTCTAGGTCTTTGCGCAACTGAGTGCGGCGTGGTCGGCTTTAGTATAAACAGGTGCTGAAATATGGCGAATCAATTCCGCTTTTTATGACTGGGGAGTCACCGTGATTGCAACAGCTCTGGTACTGGTAGCGGCGTTGTTGCATGCGACGTGGAACACCTTGATCAAATTCAGCGGCGAGCGCCTGTTGGTCATCGCGTGCATGGACACGGTGGCGTTGCTGTTTGTGGTGCTGGCGGTGGGGTTTGTATCGTTTCCGCCACTGGAAATCTGGCCGTGGATCATCGCCTCGGCGTTGTTTGAATTGCTCTACCGCTACCTGCTGATCCAGGCCTATCGCGTGGGTGACCTGGGCCTGGTGTACCCATTGATGCGCGGCTTGTCGCCTTTGGTGGTGCTGGCGCTGACGCTGGTGTTTGCCGGTGAGGTGCTCAGTACCCAGCAGATTCTCGGCATTCTGCTGATCCCGTTCGGCATGCTGTGCCTGTTGTGGCAGGGCGGCGGTGGCGACCGGTTGCCCTGGTCGATGCTGCCGGTGGTGGCGTTGATCGGCTTGTGTATCGGTTGCTACACCTTCCTCGATGGCCAGGCATTGCGCCGTTGGTCACACCCGCTGGACTACCTGGTGTGGCTGACGCTGATAAGCGCATGGCCGTTTCCGTTGCTGGCGATGGTGCGCAAACGGGCGGCGTTCGGGCTGTTCTGGCGCACGCAGTGGCGGCTGGGGCTGAGTGTCGGGTTGTGCGTGTTGTTGAGCTACGCTCTGGTGCTTTGGGCCATGCAGTTGGGCTCGATTGCCGAAGCCGCCGCGCTGCGCGAAGTCAGTGTGATCCTGGTGGTGCTGTTCGGCATGCGTTACCTGAAAGAACCTTTCGGCCGCCCACGGCTCATAGCCTGTGGGTTGGTGCTGATCGGCATGTTCGTGATGAAACTCTAACCGTCGGATAAAACTAAAAAAGGAATGGGTTATGACAGTCGCTTTCTGGTGTGTGTTGATCGCAATTTTTCTGCCGTACCTGTGCACGGGCGTGGCCAAGTTCAGCGGCGGCAAGTTCGGGCCGCGGCAGAACCATGATCCGCGGGCGTTCCTCGACACCCTCGAGGGGTTTGCCAAGCGCGCCCACAGTGCGCAACTCAACAGCTTTGAAGTGACCCCGGCGTTTGCGGCGGCGGTGATCATTGCCCATCTGGCTGGCGTTGCGTCGCTGGTGACGATCAACGTCCTGGCGGTGCTGTTCATCACCAGCCGGTTGCTCTACATCATCTGCTACCTGGCGGACTGGGCGATGCTGCGGTCGGTGGTGTGGGCGGTGGGGATGGCGTTGATTGCGAGCTTCTTCTTCGTCTCGATCTGAAGCCTGACACTGTTCAAATGTGGGAGCGGGCTTGCTCGCGAATGCGGTGTGTCAGTCACCGGATGTATCGACTGATCCACCGCATTCGCGAGCAAGCCCGCTCCCACACAAGCCCGCTCCCACATAGACCTTGGTGTTCTTCAGGTGCCTGTCGGCGCGTCCGGCACTTTTGGCAACGCTGCGCCTTTGGGCCACAGCATCCAGATCTGACCCTGCTGCTTCATGTTGCCCGCCAACTCACCAGCGGCATCACCGGTTCCCCAGAACAGGTCGGCCCGCACTTCGCCGGTAATTGCACCACCGGTATCCTGCGCAGCCACCGGGCGGGCAATCGGCGCACCATCCGGTCGGGTAGTCGACAGCCACAACAGGCTGCCCAGTGGAATCACCTTGCGATCCACCGCAACGCTATACCCCGCAGTTAGCGGCACGTTCAGCGAGCCACGCGGGCCTTCGTTGCTGTCGGGGCGGGCACTGAAGAACACGTAGCTGGGGTTGCTTGCCAGCAATTCAGGAATACGCTGCGGATGCGCCTTGGCCCAGGCCGCGATGGCGCCCATGGTCACGTCTTCTTTTTTCAGCTCGCCCTGCTCCACCAGCCAGCGGCCGATGGGGCGGTACGGGTAACCGTTCTGGTCACCGTAACCCACCCGCAATTGGCGGCCGTCGGCCAGTTGGATACGACCTGAACCCTGGATCTGCAGGAATTGCAGGTCCATCGGGTTGGTCAGCCAGGCGATGGGCTTGGCGGTGGAGCCTTGGTGGTTGATGGTGCTGGCGTCGTCATAGGGTTTGAGTACCCGGCCTTCCAGGCGACCGCGCAGGCGCTTGCCCTTGAGCTCCGGGTAGATGCTTTCCAGGTTGACGATGATCAGGTCATCCGGCACGCCGAACACCGGTACATGGGCGGTGGCGGTTTCGGTGAGGCTGCCGGGGTAAACCGGTTCGTAGTAGCCGGTGATCAGGCCGTTGGGGCTGTTGTCTGCCGAGCGCAAGCCGTAGACATCGAGGTTGGCCTTGAGGAAGTCGCGAATCGCCACTGCCGTCGACGGCACAGTGGCCGATGCCGCGCACGTCGTGCCCCACACCGGGTCAGCCTTGAGTCGTTGACAGGCACTGCGCCAGGATTCAAAGCCGGCTTGCAGGTCGCTGTCCGACACGGCCGGCAGGTTTTCCCAGGTAGCGCCAACGTAGGTGGCGATGGCGTGGGGCTTGGCTTTTTCGTCCTTGCCGGTGTCGCAACCGGCCAGCAGCGCGATCATTGGCAGGGCCCACACGAGGCGGCGCCAAGGCTTAAAACGGGTATTCATACACAAAATTCCTGAAGCGATTGCTCGTATCGGCTGGCGTTCGAGCAACCCTTATTATTAATAGGGGTATTGGTCTTTGCGGGCGGGGCGAGGATACTGGCCGCCGTTTCCCGTGACCTTGAGCCATCATGACTTTTAAAAGACTGACCGTTGTATTGCTGGCCTGCCTGACACTGTCCGCCTGCGGCGGGGTTGATCCGAATTCGCCCCTTGGCCAGCGCAAGGCCATTTTCAAGCAGATGCTCAAGACCGGCGAAGACCTGGGCGGCATGTTGCGTGGGCGCATTCCATTCGACGGCGGCAAATTTGCCGAAGGCGCGGTCAAGCTTGATGCGTTGTCCCACGAACCGTGGAAACATTTCCCGAGCGTGCGTGAAGAAGACCACACCAGCGCCAAGGACGACGTGTGGCAGCAGCAGGCACGTTTCCAGGAAATGGCTCGAAACCTTGAAACGGCCACCGGTGAACTGGTGATCGCCAGCCAGGTCCAGCCCTACAAGGCCAGCAACCTCGTGCCGGCGGTGCAGAAAGTCGAAGATGCCTGCACCGCGTGCCATAAACAGTTCCGCGATCACTGAGGCCGTCTTACTTGTCCAGTTCGTCCAGGGCTTCCTGCAAGTCCTTGCGTGACTGGGCCAGCTTGTCCTTGCGCTTGTTGATCTTGTCGGAATCACCCTTCTTCATGGCCTTGTCGAGGTCAGCCTGACGGCGGCTGACTTCGTGCTTGGCGTCGAGCACCTTGTTTTCCCGCTCCTTTTTCAAGGAGGCATCGGTGCAGTTGGCGGTGACTTCACTCAAGGCTTTTTCCAGGCCGGCTTGTTGCTCACTGTTGCCGTGGGCCTTGGCTTGTTCGATCTGGGTGCTGATGGACTCGCGCTTGGCGGCGCAGCCTGTGAGTGGCGCAGCTTCCTCGGCTGCCAGCAATGGCGCGGACATAAGGGTAGCGACGGTCAACAGGGCAAAAGGTGCAAGAAATTTCATAAAGGCTCCAAGGCAAACAAGGTCGCAATCAGGTGGGCAGGATGAATTCTGCCGGCACCGGTTAATGCCGTCGGGCAGAGGTCAAAAACCATCTATCCCGGCAGCCCGTAATGTTTCACTCAAGGCCAGTACCTGCGGGTCGCGAAAAAAAGCGCTCAGTTGCGCCGCGCGACCCGGGCCTATGCCGTCTTCGGCCAGCCAGGCTTGAGTGTCTCTGGCGGCCAGGGTTTGCCAGCCGCCTTGTAGATTGTTGCGCGCCGTGGGCGGTACTCCCAGGGCCATCAGCCATTGCGCGAACGGTCGCTGCCGGGCGCTGCGCAAGCTGTCGAGTAAACGCGCACTGCTGCGTTCGCCGAAGCCATCAATGTTAGCAAGCTCTGCCTCATCCAGGGTTAACCAATCGAGCAGGCCGTCGATCAGGCCGGCCTGGATCAAGGTGTTCCAGGTTTCGCGGCCGATGTGTGGCAGGGCCAGGCCCTGGGCGCCGCTCAGCCAGGTCAGGCGCGCGAGCAGCTGTTCTTCGCAACCCGGGGCCAGTTGCCAGCAACTCAAGGGGTGGAAGTCCCTGGCCTGCGGGACCTGCAACTCGGCCCGTGGCTGGCTGCGCAGGATGACGCGGTCAAGGCGTGGGATGACGTGCCCGGCGAGGCTGATGGAGACCTGGTCGCCAGTACGGATATCCAGTTCCCGCCAGCGTTTCAGCGAACCGACACTGACCCGGCTGATCTTCCGGTCATCGAGCAGTACCGGTTCCAACTCCAGGATGGAGGTGATGCGCCCGGTGCGGCCAATCTTGAAGTGCACCTTGCGCACATGGGCCAGCGCCTTGGCCACCGGGTACTTCCAGGCAACCGCCCAGTAGGGCGCGCTGACCCGCCAGCGCTCGGCCGGGGCCCGCTGGCCTTGATGCAATACCACGCCGTCGCTGGCGAAGGGCAGCGGGTGGCTGTACCAATAGCTGCGCCAGTGCGCCGCTTCGGTCATGTCCTTGATCGGGTGGCTGTAGCGCCCGCTGTCGGTGAAGCCCCACTGCGCCAGCTGGCTCAGCCGCTCGGAAAAGTCATCGGGGCCCTGGGGCCAGGCCCAGACAAACAGACCGATATTGGCGGCCTCGGCGTCGCTCAACTGCCGGCGATTCATCAGCCCGGCCACTTTGCCGCGGGCGCCGAGGCCACCTTTGGCAGCTTGCACATGGTCATTCAGTCGCCAATAGAGTTCGCCCTGCAACAGCAGGTCAACGGGCTCGGGCAGTTGCTGCACGATCCCCGGAATCCGGCGGGCGGAGGCTGACCAATCCTGGCCCAGCCGGCCATCGCCGCGACTGATGACCCGGCTCAACCGGCCCTTGCGGTAAACCAGCGTGACGGCGACGCCATCGACCTTGGGCTGGATCCACACGTCCTGGCGAGTCCCCAGCCAGGTTTGCACGGCGTTATCGTCCAGCAGTTTTTCCAGGCCGGTGTGGGGCGTCGGGTGGGCGGTCGTGCCCCGCGAGCTGCCCAGCGGGTCGTCCGTGACTGGGGCGGAGGGAGTGAAACACCTGCGCCATTGGGCAAGGCGCTGGCTGGCCTGGTCATACAGCTCATCGCTGATCAATGACTGGCCGAGCCGGTGGTAGCTGTCATCCCACAAGCGGATTTGTTGCGCCAGGGTGCTGATCTGGGCCCGGGCGTGATCGGCCTCCCAGTCGGGGCACTCCTGCGACCACGCAGTGAGCGGCGAGAAGCTGAGTAAAAGGAAAAACAGCCAGCGCATAAGTGACGTCATCATGAGCATCCTTGCTCTGAAAAGGGCGCCCAGCCTAAGCCATCCCTGCGGGCATAAAAAAGCCCCGCAACCGCGAGGCTTTTTACCCGATGTTTCTGCTCGCTTGAACAGAACGCCGGGGCTTTGTGTACACCGTAGGACGATTACAGGCCGGCGGCAGTACGCAAGTCGTTGGCACGGTCGGTCTTTTCCCAGGTGAACGTAGTGAACGTGTCGTTGCCGACAGTCTTCTGCTCAGGGGTACGACCGAAGTGGCCGTAGGCCGCAGTTTCCTGGTACATCGGGTGCAGCAGGTCGAGCATGGTGGTGATTGCGTAAGGACGCAGGTCGAAGATCTCACGCACCAGCTTGACGATCTTGTCGTCGCTGATCTTGCCGGTACCGAAGGTGTTCAGCGAGATCGACGTAGGCTGGGCCACACCGATTGCGTAGGACACTTGAATCTCGCAACGCTCGGCCAGGCCGGCGGCCACGATGTTCTTGGCCACGTAACGACCGGCGTAGGCCGCCGAACGGTCAACCTTGGATGGATCCTTGCCGGAGAACGCGCCACCGCCGTGACGGGCCATGCCGCCGTAGCTGTCGACGATGATCTTGCGACCGGTCAGGCCGCAGTCGCCCACCGGGCCACCGATGATGAACTGGCCGGTCGGGTTGATGTGGAACTGGGTGTCCTTGGTCAGCAGTTCGGCAGGCAGCACGTGCTTGACGATCAGCTCCATGACGCCTTCGCGCAGGTCGGCGTAGGAAACGTCCGGGTTGTGCTGGGTCGACAGTACCACCGCGTCGATGGCGACGACTTTGCCGCCTTCATAACGGCAGGTCACCTGGGACTTGGCGTCCGGGCGCAGCCATGGCAATGCACCGGATTTACGGGCTTCGGCCTGGCGCTTCACCAACTGGTGGGAGAAGGTGATCGGTGCCGGCATCAGCACGTCGGTTTCGTTGCTTGCATAGCCGAACATCAGGCCCTGGTCGCCCGCGCCCTGATCTTCAGGCTTGGCACGGTCGACACCCTGGTTGATGTCAGGGGACTGCTTGCCGATGATGTTCATCACGCCGCAGGTCGCACCGTCGAAGCCGACGTCGGAGCTGTTGTAGCCGATGTCGATGATCACGTCACGCACGATCTGCTCCAGGTCTACCCAGGCAGAGGTGGTGACTTCGCCGGCGATGATCGCCACGCCCGTTTTCACCAGAGTCTCGCACGCCACTCGGGCGAACTTGTCTTCAGCGATGATGGCGTCCAGCACCGCGTCAGAGATCTGGTCGGCGATTTTGTCCGGATGCCCTTCAGACACGGACTCGGAGGTGAAAAGGGAGTATTCGCTCATCTCGATGTTTTCCTGATATTTACCGATGGTGAGTGTCGCCAGTCGGCCGCTGAAAATGGCGGACCTGAATCTGGAAACCATTACGTAAACCTACATAGAGGCTTTCCCCGGGAACGAGTCCCGCAGCGGTGGCCCAACGGGCCAGATCGTCCTGTTCAAAACCCAGCCAGAGATCACCGCAGGCTTCCCTGGCCCAACTCTGGTTGTGGCTGCATAAATCCGTGACCAACAGGCTGCCGCCTGGTTGCAGCAAATTCGCCATCTGCCTGAGGGCGTCTGCCGGGGCGGCGAAATGGTGCAGGACCATGTTCAGCACCACGCAATCGGCCCGCAGGCTGGTGTCATTCAGGGCGTCCGCCAACTGCAGGTGGACATTGCCCAGCGCTTCGCGCTCACACAATTGGCGGGCCAGCTCCAGCATCGCTGGGCTGTTGTCCAGCGCCGTGACCTGATGAAAGCGCCGCGCCAGCTCCGGCAGGAAGCCGCCGTCACCCGGGCCCACTTCAACCGCCGTAGCCTCATCACTGAAGCTCAGCTTGTCCAAAAGTGCCAGTACGCTTTCGCGGTATTGCGCCAAGCCGGCGATCAGATCCTGCTGGGCGCGAAACTTCTCGGCTACCCGTGAGAAAAAGTCCTGGCTGGCGGCAGCACGTTGCCCGTGCACCTGGCTGATGCGCGACTGCACGTCAGCCGGCAGCGCCAGGCTGTCTATTTCTTCGAGCAGCGCGGCGTGCAGCTTGCCGCCCAGTTGCTCGGTGTGGGGCAGGGCGCGACGGTAAAAAATCGCATTGCCCTCGCGGCGGGTCGCCACCAGGTCGGCCTGGGCCAGTACCTTCAAGTGGTGGCTCATGCCGGATTGGCCGATGGCGAAGATCTGCGCCAGCTCCAGCACCCCGAACGAATCGTTGGTCAGCGCGCGCAACACATTCAGGCGCAACGGATCGCCACCGGCCTTGCACAGGGCCGCCAGCTCGTCGCTGTCGTCGGGTCGAATAGAAGGTGCGCTCAGGTTCATAAGGCCAGCAGTCTAGTGACGGTGGGAAAACCCCGCAAGGGCAATATCAAAAAGTTTTGATATTGGTCGATAATCGGTGGTTATAAGCAGCCGCTATAACCCATGGACGAAGCGGTAAACGGTTTCTCCAGGCAATCCGCAGGAAAAACACCCCCAAGTGACTATCTGTCATTGCCCCGAGGGCCGTGGCTGAGGGAAAATGCCGATCCTTTTTTCCGTTTCTTTTATTCAACCTCCAGGAGATCAGCGATGCCCAGCCGTCGTGAGCGTGCCAACGCCATTCGTGCCCTCAGCATGGATGCCGTGCAAAAAGCCAACAGCGGCCATCCCGGTGCCCCGATGGGCATGGCGGATATCGCCGAGGTACTTTGGCGTGACTACCTGAAACACAACCCGAGCAACCCGTCGTTCGCCGACCGTGACCGGTTCATCCTGTCCAACGGCCACGGCTCGATGCTGATCTACTCGTTGCTGCACCTGACCGGCTACGACGTCACCATCGACGACCTGAAAAACTTCCGCCAGATCCACAGCCGCACCCCGGGCCACCCGGAATACGGCTACACCCCTGGCGTTGAGACCACCACCGGTCCACTGGGCCAGGGCCTGGCCAACGCCGTGGGTTTTGCCCTGGCTGAAAAAGTGCTGGCTGCGCAGTTCAACCGCCCGAACCACAACGTTGTCGACCACCACACCTACGTGTTCCTGGGTGATGGCTGCATGATGGAAGGCATTTCCCACGAAGTCGCCTCCCTGGCCGGTACCCTGGGCCTGGGCAAGCTGATCGCCTTCTACGATGACAACGGCATCTCCATCGACGGCGAAGTCGAAGGCTGGTTCACCGACGACACGCCTAAGCGTTTCGAAGCCTACAACTGGCAGGTGATCCGCAACGTCGACGGCCACGATCCTGAAGAGATCAAGACCGCCATCGACACCGCCCGCAAGAGCGAGCAGCCGACCCTGATCTGCTGCAAGACCACCATCGGCTTCGGTTCGCCGAACAAGCAAGGTAAAGAAGACTGCCACGGCGCCCCACTGGGTGACGCGGAAATCGCCCTGACCCGCGCTGCGCTGAAGTGGAACCACGGCCCGTTCGAAATCCCGGCTGACATCTACGCCGAGTGGAACGCCAAGGAAGCCGGCCTGGCGGTCGAAGCCGAGTGGGACCAGCGTTTCGCGGCCTACTCCGCCGAATTCCCTGAGTTGGCCAACGAACTGGTTCGCCGCCTGGCCGGTGACCTGCCTGCCGACTTCGCTGAAAAGGCCTCGGCCTACATTGCCGAAGTGGCGGTCAAGGGCGAAACCATCGCCAGCCGTAAAGCCAGCCAGAACACCCTGAACGCGTTCGGCCCGCTGCTGCCTGAGTTCCTCGGCGGTTCGGCTGACCTGGCCGGTTCCAACCTGACCCTGTGGAAAGGTTGCAAAGGTGTCTCGGCGGAAGACGCCAGCGGCAACTACATGTACTACGGCGTGCGCGAGTTCGGCATGAGCGCCATCATGAACGGCGTTGCCCTGCACGGCGGCCTGGTGCCTTACGGCGCGACCTTCCTGATGTTCATGGAATACGCCCGCAACGCCGTACGCATGGCGTCGTTGATGAAAAAGCGTGTGATCTTCGTCTACACCCACGACTCCATCGGCCTGGGCGAAGACGGCCCGACGCACCAGCCGGTCGAGCAATTGACCAGCCTGCGCACCACGCCGAACCTGGACACCTGGCGCCCATCGGACGCGGTCGAATCGGCTGTGGCCTGGAAGCACGCAATCGAGCGCAAGGACGGTCCTTCGGCGCTGATCTTCTCCCGTCAGAACCTGCAGCACCAAACCCGCGACGCGGCGCAGATCGAAGGCATCAGCCGTGGTGGCTACGTGCTGAAAGACTGCATCGGCGAGCCGGAGCTGATCCTGATCTCCACCGGTTCGGAAGTGGGCCTGGCGGTTCAGGCGTACGACAAGCTGACGGCCGCCGGTCGTAACGTGCGTGTGGTTTCCATGCCGTGCACCAGCGTCTTCGAAGCCCAGGACGCCGACTACAAGCAATCGGTGTTGCCGTTGCAGGTCAGCGCACGTATCGCCATCGAAGCGGCTCACGCCGACTACTGGTACAAGTACGTGGGCCTGGAAGGTCGCGTGATCGGCATGACCACCTACGGTGAGTCGGCGCCGGCGCCAGCGTTGTTCGAAGAGTTCGGTTTCACCCTGGAAAACATCCTGGGTCAGGCTGAAGAGCTGCTGGAAGACTAAAGCGCGTCCCCTTGTAGGAGCGAGCTTGTTGTGGCGAGGGAGCTTGCTCCCGCTGGGCTGCGAAGCGGCCCCAAGCCGTGCGATCGAGATGTGTCAGATACACCTCGTCAGCCGGTCTGGGAGTGCTTCGCACTCCAGCGGGAGCAAGCTCCCTCGCCACACAAGCGAGTTCCTGCAAAGGTTTGTGTCGCCCACAATGCGAGAACCCCATGCCTCAACCGCGTCCCTACAAAGTTGCACTCAACGGCTACGGCCGGATTGGTCGTTGCGTCTTGCGTGCTCTGTTCGAGCGAGGGCCGGCGGCCGGGTTTGAAATTGTCGCGATCAACGATCTGGCGGACATGGCCAGCATCGAATACCTGACACGCTTTGACTCCACCCACGGCCGGTTCCCCGGCGAAGTGCGGGTCGAGGACGATTGTCTGCATATTAATGGCAACTGCGTGAAGGTCCTGCGCAGTGCCACCCCTGAGGGCATCGACTGGGCGGCGCTGGACGTCGACCTGGTGCTGGAATGCTCCGGTGCCTATCACACCCGTGCCGACGGCCAGCGGTTTCTCGACGCCGGCGCACCACGGGTCCTGTTCTCCCAGCCGATGGCCAGCGAGGCGGATGTCGACGCCACCATCGTCTACGGCGTGAACCAGGATTGCCTGACCGGTGCCGAATTGCTGGTGTCCAACGCCTCCTGCACCACCAACTGCGGCGTGCCGCTGTTGCGCCTGCTGGACCAGGCGATTGGCCTGGAATACGTGTCGATCACCACCATTCACTCGGCAATGAACGATCAGCCGGTGATTGACGCTTACCACCATGAAGACCTGCGCCGTACGCGTTCGGCGTTTCAGTCGGTGATTCCGGTGTCCACCGGCCTGGCGCGCGGTATCGAGCGACTGTTGCCGGAACTTGCCGGGCGAATCCAGGCCAAAGCCGTACGGGTACCGACGGTGAATGTGTCTTGCCTGGACATCACCATGCAAACCGTCAGCGACACCGATGCCGGCGAAGTCAACCGGATCCTGCGCGACGCCGCCACCAGCGGCCCGCTCAAAGGCCTGTTGGCCTACACCGAGTTGCCGCACGCCAGCTGTGATTTCAACCACGACCCGCATTCGGCCATCGTCGATGCCAGCCAGACCCGCGTTTCCGGCCCACGGCTGGTGAACATCCTGGCTTGGTTCGACAACGAATGGGGTTTTGCCAACCGAATGCTGGACGTTGCAGAACACTATCTGCAAACAGCCTCTCCACAACTTTAGCTCTCAGGAATTGCCCCCCCATGACCGTGTTGAAGATGACCGACCTCGATCTGCAAGGTAAGCGCGTACTGATCCGCGAAGACCTCAACGTCCCAGTCAAGGACGGTGTTGTCACCAGCGATGCGCGAATCCTGGCCTCGCTGCCGACCATCAAGCTGGCCCTGGAAAAAGGTGCGGCCGTGATGGTCTGCTCCCACTTGGGTCGTCCGACCGAAGGTGAATTCTCGGCAGAAAACAGCCTCAAGCCTGTAGCTGAATATTTGAACAAGGCCCTGGGCCGCGACGTGCCGCTGGTAGCCGACTACCTGAACGGTGTGGACGTGAAGGCTGGCGACATCGTGCTGTTCGAAAACGTGCGCTTCAACAAGGGCGAGAAAAAGAACAGCGACGAACTGGCCCAGCAATACGCTGCCCTGTGCGACGTGTTCGTGATGGACGCTTTCGGTACTGCTCACCGTGCCGAGGGTTCGACCCATGGCGTGGCCAAGTTTGCCAAAGTTGCCGCAGCTGGCCCGTTGCTGGCGGCTGAACTGGACGCACTGGGCAAGGCCCTCGGCGCTCCGGCCCAACCGATGGCCGCCATCGTTGCCGGCTCCAAGGTCTCCACCAAGCTCGACGTGCTGAACAGCCTGAGCCAGATCTGCAACCAGCTGATCGTCGGCGGCGGCATTGCCAACACCTTCCTGGCGGCTGCCGGTCATCCTGTGGGCAAATCACTGTACGAACCGGACCTGCTGGACACCGCCCGCGCCATCGCCGCCAAGGTCAGCGTGCCGCTGCCGGTAGACGTGGTGGTGGCCAAGGAATTCGCTGAAAGCGCCGAAGCCACCGTCAAGCTGATCGCTGATGTGGCCGCTGACGACATGATCCTGGACATCGGCCCGCAAACGGCAGCCAACTTCGCTGAACTGCTGAAGTCGTCCAAGACCATCCTGTGGAACGGCCCGGTCGGCGTGTTCGAGTTCGACCAGTTCGGCAACGGCACCAAAGTGCTGGCCCACGCCATCGCTGAAAGCTCGGCATTTTCCATCGCTGGCGGTGGCGACACCCTGGCGGCCATCGATAAATATGGCGTTGCTGACCAGATCTCCTACATTTCTACGGGGGGTGGTGCGTTCCTCGAATTCGTTGAAGGCAAGGTACTGCCGGCTGTCGAAGTGCTGGAAAGCCGGGCCAAGGGATAAGGCACTTGCTGAGGAAAAGGAGCATTCCGATGATCAGGTCGTTGGCACTGGTGATTGCAGCGGGCCTGCTGGCCGGCTGCGGCAGCACGCCGAAAGCGGCGCCCGAGTCTGAAAAGGCCGGGGCGGCGCGGCAAAAGAGTTGCTATCAGGCTGACTGGCAAGCCGAAACCATGCCGGTGATCAACAAGCGCATCGGGCCGGACGGGTTGGAGAAATACGACTCTGCGCCCAACGGTCAGGAACAGGGTTGCCCTTGACGGGTCTGATTCACTAACCGACAGCAGCGGTGGCCGCGGGTCGCCGCTTGAGGATTGGCAATGAAAGGCGTTTTCGCCCTGGCAGCACTGGTGTTATTGGCCGGATGCACCAACCTGAACATGTTTGACAAGAAGGCAGCGCCGGCAGACAAGTGGACCACCTGGACGTGTGACAGCCAGGCGCAAGTCAACTGGCGGTTTGCCGACCAGGCCCGCACCCAGGTGGATGTACGCCTCGGCGGCTCGGACCAGGTGTATCGCCTCAAGCAGGATGTGGCGGCCTCGGGCGTGCTGTACAGCGACGGCCAGTTGGCGTTTCACACAAAAGGTGAGGAAGGCCTGGTTTACTGGATTGCCACCGATGATTTGATCGGGCGCGGCTGTAAAGCGCAGTAACCCCGACAGCAATAACGATTCAGCAGGGCAGGCTTTGAAAGCCTGACCTTCAATAACTTGAATAGCAGCCGCCGCTACGGCAGGCTTGCACGATTAACGACCCTCGATCGGGAGAGAGACTCACAATGGCACTTATCAGCATGCGCCAGATGTTGGACCACGCAGCCGAATTCGGCTATGGCGTTCCAGCCTTCAACGTCAACAACCTTGAGCAGATGCGCGCCATCATGGAAGCCGCTGACAAGACTGACTCTCCAGTGATCGTCCAGGCTTCGGCCGGCGCACGCAAATACGCCGGTGCCCCGTTCCTGCGTCACCTGATCCTCGCCGCGATTGAAGAATTCCCGCACATCCCGGTGTGCATGCACCAGGACCACGGCACCAGCCCTGACGTGTGCCAGCGCTCCATCCAGCTGGGCTTCAGCTCGGTAATGATGGACGGTTCCCTGGGCGAAGACGGCAAGACCCCGACCGACTACGAATACAACGTACGCGTCACCCAACAAACCGTGGCCATGGCTCACGCCTGCGGCGTTTCGGTCGAAGGCGAGCTGGGCTGCCTGGGTTCCCTGGAAACTGGCATGGCCGGTGAAGAAGATGGTATCGGCGCCGAAGGCGTACTGGATCACAGCCAAATGCTGACCGATCCGGAAGAAGCCGCCGACTTCGTGAAAAAGACCCAGGTTGACGCCCTGGCCATCGCCATTGGCACCAGCCACGGTGCCTACAAATTCACCAAGCCACCTACCGGCGACGTGTTGGCCATCGACCGCATCAAGGAAATCCACAAGCGCATTCCGAACACCCACCTGGTGATGCACGGTTCTTCCTCGGTACCGCAAGAGTGGCTGGCGATCATCAACCAGTACGGCGGCGACATCAAAGAAACCTACGGCGTGCCGGTTGAAGAAATCGTCGAAGGCATCAAGTACGGCGTGCGCAAGGTCAACATCGACACCGACCTGCGCCTGGCCTCCACCGGTGCGATGCGTCGCCTGATGGCCACCAACCCCAGCGAGTTTGACCCGCGTAAGTTCTTCGGCGCGACTGTGACAGCGATGCGTGATGTGTGTATTGCTCGTTATGAGGCGTTTGGTACTGCGGGTAATGCTTCGAAGATCAAGCCGATCTCGTTGGAAGCGATGTACCAGCGGTATTTGAAAGGTGAGTTGAACGCTAAAGTTAATTGAGCTCGAAATTTCAAAGAAAAAACCCGCAGAAATGCGGGTTTTTTTGAGCCGAAGTTGCTTAACGTGCTAGCCGGCTATGGTTATAGGTGCGCTCCAGGCCGAATATGTGCTGGGATCGCTCTTAACCACGTAACTTTGGGCTTGGATTATATACCATTTGCCCGGTGCAATACTCAGATCGGAAGCCCATTGTCCAGTGGGTCCGGCAACGCCAGTTCCCACTACAGTGGCAGTGCCAGCGTCAGTAATAGCAACATTAACGCTGTGATTAGGCTCTGCAGATCCGAAAATCCTGGGGGTTGCCCCAAGTCCTGAAGCACCATTCGAAGGGGATGTGATGACCGGTGTCTGTGCCATATAAAATCTCCGTATATTTAGTTGAAATCACTAGGTTTTA
This sequence comes from Pseudomonas sp. P7779, assembly GCF_013386315.1. Lineage (NCBI taxonomy): Bacteria > Pseudomonadati > Pseudomonadota > Gammaproteobacteria > Pseudomonadales > Pseudomonadaceae > Pseudomonas > Pseudomonas sp. P7779. The sequence continues at coordinate 28,345 of NZ_JACARZ010000075.1, forward strand.
ATTAAAAAAAAGCGCCGCAATCAGCACTCCATGGCGCTTGTATTTAATAATAAGAACAATATAAGTTTGCGTAACCTGTGAGAAATTACAGTCTTTTATATCGTTTTCTTCTGGCTATGGTTTCAAAAAGATATATAACGAAATTTAGTTGGGCACCAAGTTAAACTAAGGCTCATGCGTCAATAAGAAAGCCCGCAGCAATGCCAGCTAATGTGGCTGAAATTTGATCAGGCGGCTGCGGGGGTGTCGAAGCCGCGGTATTCGATGACGCGGAATACGTCGCTTACGTCCTGCACCTGCGGATAAAGGGGACAGATTTATTTAAATCACCATGGCCTACCACGTCCGCGATTGGTGATACGCAACCCGGGATAAAGGGGACAGATTTATTTAAATCACCAAGGCCTACCCCGCCCGCGATTGGTGATACGCAACCCTGTAATTTTCTCAATCTCATCTACGAAAACTGAATTGCCCGTCAACTGCCCTCGTTGTAATGCGTTCCTGATCAACTGAATTTCAGATGTTGGAATGCCTTGCTCAATAAGGGCGACGTAGCGTGCTCGCTTTTCCTCAAGCGCTAGACCTGACGTTTCAAAACAAGGGATCTCATCCAGCCAGTCAGCCGTGGCCGTCGTGTTGAAACGTGTATTGAAGCTGGACCACGGATAGTCGCTTGGATGAGCAACCATCCTGGCACGGATTGGATTGAGTTCGATGTATCGGGTGCACGCAAGTAGATAGGTATCGTTCTGAACAATGCTTGAACGGTATCGACTTTCCCAAAGCGTGCCCGTACGACCTTCCAGTCGGTTGCGGTAACGCGTCGTACGTGCTGCTAAGACCTTCATTAGCTTGGCTAATGCCATAGGGTCATCGCCCGGATCCAGCAAGAGGTGTACATGATTGGTCATAAGGCAAAAGGCGTACACCTTTACTGCCAGCGATCGTTTCAGTTCCCGCAAGTTCGTGAGGTAGTGTTCGAAATCTGATGCATCAGCAAAGACGACCTGCTTGTTATGACCACGTTGAACGACATGGTGTGGGTAATTAGGCAGTACCAGCCGTGCCATTCTGAGCATGTTGACCTCCTACTTCCGTGTAGAGAGATAAAAGTGTAGCACTCGGAAAAACAGGGTTCGGCTTCACGCGTGTGGTGTGATGTGACGGGGGAATTCTCCTTCAAGGCTCCTTGGTGAACTGATAGGGCACGGGCCGAGTGGTAGGAGAGTGTCAGATAGTTCGACAAATAAATCTGTCCCCTTAAGAAAAAAGCGCCCGCAGGATGCGGGCTTTTTTGTGGCTGAAATTTGATCAGGCGGCTGCGGGGGTGTCGAAGCCGCGGTATTCGATGACGCGGAATACGTCGCTTACGTCCTGCATCAGGATGCGGGCGGTGTTGGCTACGTGGTTCAGGTCACGCTCCGCAAAATCGGGCAGGCTGGAGCAGGCCATCAGGTTGAGGTGTTCGAGGGCGGCGTTGAGGCGTTCACGCAGGCAGGCGTGCAGGTCCTGCAGCGGAGCTTCGCTGTCGATCAGGAGTACCGGGTATTCGGTGGCTGTTTCGGTGCAGGGGGTGAAACGGCGGGGCGGGAGTTCTGGCGTCATGGCAAATATTCCTCGTATCTAAAAAGGACTACCGCCGTTCGCTGCGAAACGAATGGGTGGTAGCTGTGTGCGGGTTCGCAGACCGAGGATACGAGGAACCCGGCAGACCCGAAGGTCTCCCACACACAGCCACCATAAAATAAACGACGGACGTAGAAGCGCTAGTCGTTGCATTCATGATGCTTGGTTACACACGTATCGTTAGGGCTGCGAAACCCTATCGCCGTTCAATGCCGGCGACGGGGCGAACTATAAGCGGCGCTCCGATTCACCGCAACGGCCCTGTAGGACACAGAACCCCTGTGGGAGCCGGGCTTGCCCGCGATGGCGGTGTGCCAGTCGAAGAATAAGTTGGCTGATACACCGCCATCGCGGGCAAGTCGAATCGTCGCACCGCCAGCTCCCACAGGGATAAGTGTTGTTTAATTGATTGTGTTAATCACCGAATGATCCTTGGGTCCATAGGACAGTGCCTACGAGATGTGGGGAGACTTAGTTCTCCACCAGCACCTTCGGATTCGAGTTACCCCACACCGTATACAGATCCGCCAGCAACGCACCGTTGATGTCTTCAACCTCCGCCTGGCTGGTCTCCACCGCGCCCTGCTTGCCGAACAACACCACTTCATCGCCGCTCTTCACGGTCGGCACGTCGGTGACATCGACCATCAGGGTGTTCATCGACACCTTGCCCACCACCGGCACCCGGTGCCCGTTGATCAGCACGATGCCTTTGTTGGTAAACGCCCGGCGATAGCCGTCGGAATAACCCACGGTGATGTTCGCCAGTTTCGAATCCCGCGCCAGGGTGTAGGTGCGGTCGTAGCCTACGGTGTTGCCTTTCGGGTAGCTGTTGACGGACGCCACGTGGGATTTGAACTGCATCACCCGCTTGTATTCGGTGAACGACGGTACGGTATCGCCAAACAGCAGGCCGCCCGGACGAACCATGTCCAGCCGCGACTCGGGCACTTCCAGGGTGGCGAAGGAGTTGGCGGCGTGCAGGGTGATTTTGCTGCGGTCGAGCTGGGCGACGTTGATCAGCCAGTTGGCTTGTTCGTTGAACGCCTTGAGGCCGGTGCGCACGTCGGCGGCGTCTTCAACGGCGAAGTGGGTCATGATCGCCGTCACCTGCAGGTTTGGCACCTTGGTAATGGCTACGGCGTCGCGGCGGCCCTGGGCGGTGGTCATTTCCACGCCGTTGCGGCTCATGCCGCTGGAGTTCAGGCCCAGGTGCACGACCAGTGGGCGGCCGTGGTTTTCGGCGATCAGGCTGGCGCGCACGGCGAAGTCCAGATTGCCCACCAGCTCTTCGACGTTATACGGCAAAGCAGCTTCCAGCTCGCTCAGGGCGGCGGTGCGTACGCGGATCAGTTGGCCCTTGAAGCCGCTTTCACGGACCACGCGGGCTTCTTCGTTGCTGGCGATGCCGACGCAGGGCACGCCCAGTTTGATCACCGAGGGCATCAGTAAACCGATGCCGTGACCGTAGGCATCCGCCTTGAGCACGGCGCAGATTTTCGACTTGTCAGCGAGGCTGGCTTGCAGGGTGCGGATATTGTTTTCGAAGGCGACCTTGTTGATTTCGACCCAGGCGTTGCTGTCCTGGATATTGACCTGGGCCACCCCGTCGGCCATCGAGAGGGGCGGGGCGGCGAAGGCCGGGTTTTGCAGCAGTGCCATGCCCATAGAGAGGGCGAGCAGGGTGCGGGAAAAGGGCATTGGGCAGTCTCCATGACTTTCTTGTAGGGGGTAGTGCGCGTGCGCGGCGCCATACTCGGATTGTCCTACAAGAAAGTCGAGACCCTGGGTCGCGGTTCTGTCCTAAAGCGTCGTGGGACCGGTCGCTGAAGCGAATCAGCTTCAGTCGTGATCAATGTCCAGCTTGGCAAACGTCACGCGGGCGCCTTCCTTGCTGTTGCCGCTGTTGTCCTGCACGTAGGCGCCGGCCTTGAAGTACAGCGGCTGTTTGCCCCACGCAGCACCGATGCGTTCGTTCCACTGCCCGTTGGCGGCGTCGACGCTCAGCAGGCCGGCCTTGTTCAGGTGGATGACGTAGGTGAAGTCGCGGTCCAGCGGTACGTTCTCGGCGACGATGATCACCCGACCTTCCGACTCGTCAGGGCGCATGCGCACCTTGGCGACGATGTTGCCGGTCTGGGTTTTTTCCTTGTATTGGTATTCGACCTTGATCAGTGGCTTCTGGCTTTCGTAGGCGTGGATTTGACCGATCACCACCTTGCCGGACGACGGCACCTTGTTGACCGCCAACGTGGCACGCAGGAAATTGTCGGCGTCGCTGTACAGCCAGTTGCGCAGGCGGCCGTCGGCGTAGGTTTCCCGCAGTTCGCTGCGAGGGTAGACGGCGTTCTCGGTACGCGTGCCGGTCACCGGGGTCCAGAATTGCACGCTGCTGCCTTCGGCCTGGAAGTATTGGTCCTTGAACCCGCTGAGCAGTTTCGGCGTGTCGATGGTCGAGGGCGGGGAGCCGACGGGGATGCTCAGGTTCCAGGTGGACAGATCAATCATTGAATACGCCTTTAACGGGGAGAGAAGGCCTTGGCTCGGGAGCCGGCACTTTCTTTATAGGTGGCTCGAAATGGATTGTTAATGGCTTTGTGGCGGATTGTTGGCGCCAATGAAATGTCAAAAAGCCATGTTTCCCGTAAACCGCGGGCTGTAGACACTGACCGTTAGTCGGTTGTCTGGGCTTTGGCGCAATGATGGCACCGTCGTGGCTTCTGCTTTATGGGATCCAGGGCTAGAGTGAGCCCTTATTGTTTATCCGGTTTTGTCGCAAAAATGACCGGAATGACTCCGACGAAAGAGAAGCAGCAATGGAATGCGCTCCAATCAAGCCTCGCGATGGTTGTTCAGTGCTTTTGGTGGTCGATGACTATCCCGAAAACCTGATCAGCATGCGTGCGCTATTGCAGCGTGAAGATTGGCATGTGGTGACGGCGGCCTCCGGGGTTGAAGCCCTGGGATTGCTGCTCGAACACGACGTCGACCTGGTGTTGCTGGATGTGATGATGCCCGGCATGGACGGGTTCGAGGTGGCCCGGCTGATGCGCGGCAGCCAACGCACACAAATGACCCCGATCATCTTTCTCAGCGCTCACGCCCAATCGCCGGCGGCGATGCTGGAAGGCTATGCCAGCGGCGCGATCGACTACCTGCTGAAACCCTTCGACCCGAATATCCTCAAGCCCAAGGTCCAGGCCCTGCTGGAGCACCAGCGCAACCGCCGTGCCTTGCAGCGCCTGAGTCACGATCTGGAATCGGCCCGGGCCTTCAATGCCTCGGTGCTCGACAACGCCGCCGAAGGCATCCTGGTGGTGGGCGAAGACGGCGTGATCAGCTACGCCAACCCGGCGATTTCGCGGCTGATCAATGCGCCGGTCGCCGAGATCCAGGGTGCCGAGTTCCTGGGCTTCCTACAGAAGCCCCATGTGCCTGGGTGGTCCGATTCTGCCTTGTATGAAGGCTACAAACGTGGTGAAACCTGGCGCCTGCACGACGCCATCTTGCGCACCGCGCCCGGCCAGCAGTTGCCCGTGGCGATGTCGTGCGCCCCGCTGCCGGCCGAGCAGAAAGCCATGGTGGTCACGGTGCTGGACATGTCCGAGGTGCGCCATCTGCATCAGCAACTGGAGTTCCAGGCCGTCACCGACCCGCTGACGGGCCTGCTCAATCGGCGTGGGTTTCACCAGTCGGTGGAGAATGTGCTGTTGCGCAGTGAGCGTAACGAGCAGTCGCTGGTACTGCTGTACCTGGACCTGGACGGGTTCAAGCGGGTCAACGATTCCCTCGGCCACGACGCCGGAGACCGCGTGCTGCGCTGGGTCTCGGAACAGTTGAAGGCGTGCCTGCGCTCCTACGACATTCTCGGGCGCATGGGCGGGGATGAATTCACCGCGCTGCTGGAGCTGGAATTCCCGGAGCAGGCGGCCAAGATTGCGGAAAAACTGATCGAACGGGTGTCGATCTGTCAGCAGGTCGACGGTCTGGATGTGATGCTGGGCGTCAGTATCGGCATCGCCACTTTCCCGGACTGCGGCTCGGACCTCAACGGCCTGCTGCGCGCGGCGGACGTCGCGATGTACGAGGCCAAGCGCGCCGGGCGTCAGCAATATCGCTACTACGACCAGGAAATGAACGGCCGGGCCCGCTCGCGCCTGATGCTCGAAGACAGCGTACGCAGCGCCATCGACAGCAAGGATTTCACCCTGGTGTACCAGCCGCAGGTGTCGTTGCACGACGGCCATCTGCGGGGCGTCGAAGCGCTGCTGCGCTGGCAGCACCCGAGTGTCGGCGATGTGCCGCCGGGGCTGTTTCTGCCGTTGCTCGAAGAGGCGCGGCTGATCAGCCAGTTGAGCACCTGGATCTACCAGCAGGTGGCCGCCCAACGGCAGGCATGGGCAGGGGTGTTCAGCGATGAGTTGGTCCTGAGCGTGAGCTTGAGCAGCAGCCAGTTCAATATGCCGAACCTGGCCAGCCAGCTGCAGCAGGTGCTGGAGCGACATGGGTTGCAAGGCCGGCAGCTTGAGGTGGAGATCAGTGAAGAAAGCCTGATGCACAACCTGGATGAGTCCACCAAGCAGCTCAAGCTGTTGCGCCGGGCCGGCGTGCGGATTGCCCTGGATGATTTCGGCGCGGGCAACTGCTCCCTGGCCCACCTGCGGGACCTGGAATTCGACACCCTCAAGCTCGACCCGAAGCTGATCGCCCGCCTGCCGGGTTCATCCCGGGACGCGGCGATGGCGCGCAGCATTATCGAATTGTGCCGGCATTTTGATCTGCTGGTGATTGCCGAAGGCGTCGAGACCCAGGAGCAAGTTGAGTGGCTCAAGGCCAACGGCTGCCAGTTCATCCAGGGCCCGCAGGTGGCGCCGCCGTTGATCGCGGATGAAATTGCCGACTGGCGCCTGCGCGCAGCGGCCCGCTGAATTCGCTACACTGGCGCCCATTCAAATACCCGTTGTTGACCCCATGACCGCGCTGAAATACCTCCAGGCCTACCCCCCAGCATTGCAGGAGCAAGTGCGCCAGTTGATTGCCAAGGACCAACTCGGCGACTACCTGACCCAGCGCTACCCCGAACGGCATGGCGTGCAGAGCGACAAAGCGCTCTACAACTACGCCCAGGCCCTGAAGCAGGAACACCTGCGCAACGCCCCGGCCATCGACAAGGTGTTGTTCGACAACCGCCTGGACCTGACCCACCGCGCCCTCGGCCTGCACACCACCATCTCCCGGGTGCAGGGTGGCAACCTCAAGTCGAAGAAAGAAATCCGTATCGCCTCGCTGTTCAAGGAAGCCGCGCCGGAATTTCTGCGCATGATCGTCGTACACGAACTGGCGCACTTCAAGGAATCGGACCACAACAAGGCGTTCTACAAACTCTGTGAATACATGTTGCCGGGCTACCATCAGGTGGAATTCGACCTGCGGGTGTACCTGACCTGGCGGGACCTGCAGGGCAAGCCCTGACCTTCAAAGGCGATCGAGCATGGATGTGAGCAAGACCAAAAGCAGCTTCTACCGGCGCCTGTATGTGGCGTACCTGATTGATAGCCAGCTGGCCAGCAGCGTGCCGGCACTGACCGAGGTGACGGGCATGCCCCGGCGTACTGCACAGGACACGATTGCGGCGTTGGCGGACCTGGATATTGTGTGTGAGTTTGAACAGGAAGACGGGGCCCGCAATCATGCCGGGCGCTATCGGATTCGTGATTGGGGCGCGATTGATCGGCGCTGGATCGAGGCGAACCTAAGCCGGATCAAGGCTGTCCTGGATTACCCCTGAAGGCTTGTGGTGACCGGGCTGACGCCTTCGCGAGCAAGCCCGCTCCCACATTCGACCGCATTCCAAAGGTGGAACTCGGTCAAATGTGGGAGCGGGCTTGCTCGCGAAGAGGCCCTCATGCCCGGCGCATGCCTATATGTGGAATGTCATCCTCCAGGTATTCCTCACCCGCCACCACAAACCCGTACCGCCCGTAATACCCTTGCAAATGCGCCTGGGCCGACAGATAGATCGGCACGTCGGGCCACTGTTTCTCCGCCTGCCTGAGGGCCTCATCCATCATCTGGTGGCCCAGCCCGGTACCCCGCGCGCTCGGCGCAACGATCACCCGGCCGATCACCACATCACCACCCTGTGATTCAGGATCCAGCAGGCGCAGGTAGGCCTGCAGTTGACCATCATCCCAGGCCATCAGGTGATGGGTGTCACCGTCCAGGTCCTGGCCGTCGATGTCCTGGTACACGCATTTCTGCTCGACCACGAAGACCTCCGAGCGCAGGCGCAAAATGGCGTACAGCTGCTCCTTGCCCAGGTCACTGTGGTGTTTGCAGACCCATTCGACTGTCATGGTGTTCTCTCGGCTGATTGTCTGGTCAGGATAGTAAGCGCGCGGGAGGCGGGTGTCTAAATTGCGGTTTTTTTGTGAGTGAGATCAATTTGCCATCATTCTCTGCGTGCGACGCTGCCGTCTTTGTGTAATCTGCAGTACAGCTCATTGATGAGCTACTGTTAAATCCTCGGGTTGCCCCAGAGGTCAGGCCATAGAATGCCCGCCAAGGACTTGAGCATGCCGCGATTTTCTCGTGCCGTTGCTTTGATCGGTTTGTTGTTGCTGGCCCAGGCGGTGGCGGCAGAACGCTTGCGACTGGTGGCGGATGCCTGGCCGCCGTTCACTGACGCCACCCTGGTCAATGGTGGTTTGGCCACCGACATCGTGACCACCGCCCTGGCCCGTGCCGGCTATGCCAGTGAGTTTGAACAGGTGCCCTGGGCCCGCGCCCTGATGGGTGTGGGCGATGGGCGTTACGACGTATTGGTGAACGCCTGGTACGACGATGCGCGTACTCAGTTGGGGCAGTTTTCCGGCGAATACCTGCTCAACCGGGTGCTGTTTCTCAAGCGCCGCGACGATCCCATCGACTACCAGAACCTGGAGCAGTTGCACGACTACCCCGTCGCGGTGGTGCGTGGCTATGCGTATTCAGCGGCGTTCGATGCCGATCCGCAATTGCAGAAAGTCCCGGTGCATAACTTCGCCATGGCCGTGCGCATGCTGGCGGCGCAGCGGGTGCGGCTGACGTTGGAGGACGAATTCGTCGCCCGCTACTACCTGGCTCGGGAGTCCGCCACCGTGCGCAACGCGGTGGAGTTTTTGCCGGCGCCGCTGAGCGAAAACAGCCTGCACATTCTGGTTAGCCTGAAAAATCCTCAGCATCAGCAGATTGTTGCCGGGTTTGATCGGGAGATTGCCAGGATGAAGGCAGATGGCAGTTATGCGCGGTTGATGAAGCAGCACGGGATGTAGTGAGGCTAATGGCCCCTTCGCGAGCAAGCCCGCTCCCACATTCGACCGAAATCCAAAGGTGGAACTCGGCCGAATGTGGGAGCGGGCTTGCTCGCGAAGAGGGTTCAGGCTTCGCTGGTATCTTTGATCAGGTGAGCCGCCAACGTGCGCAACGGCCCCAGTTGCCGGCAGATCAGCGCCAATTGCGTCTGCACCAGCCGCTGCCCTTCATCAATCTCATCCGGCATCTGCTCCAGATCCACTGCCAAGGCTTCCTCGGCATCACTCTGAATCGCAATTGGCTGCTTGTTCGCCAGCCCGGTGGCGATCTCGTCGATGCTCGCCGCCAGCGTCTTCCCGGCGCCTTCGATCAAGTGCTCGCGCACTTCCGCCGGCAGTTGGGTTTCCCGGTGGGCGCCCAGCCCCGACAGGTAGCTGAGCAGCGTGTGGGACAGCACCAGGAACCTGAACCCCACGTCCGCTTCCTTACGGAAATGCCCCGGCTCCATCAGCATGTTCGCCAGGGTGGTGGACAGCGCGGCGTCGGCGTTGTGGGCATTGCGCCGGGCGAGGCGGTAAGCCAGGTCGTCGCTTTTGCCCGCGGCGTACTGCTGCATGATCTGGCGCAGGTAGATGCTGTTGCAGGTCAGGGTATTGGCCAGCACCTTGTTCAGGCGCCGGCCCTGCCAGTCCGGCAGGAACAGGAACACCGCCAGTCCGGCGATCAGGCTGCCGAGCAAGGTATCCAACAGCCGTGGCAGGAACAGCCCGTAACCGTCGCCCACCTGGTTGAAGCAGAACAGCACCATCAGCGTGATCGCGGCGGTCGCCAGGGTGTAGCGCGTGGTACGGTTGATAAAGAACACCAGGCCCGCGGCGATGGCGAACATCGACTGGATCAGCGGGTTGGGGAACAGGTCGAACAGCGCCCAGGCGATGGTCAGGCCGATGGCGGTGCCGATGATCCGCTGGCCCAGCTTGCGCCGGGTGGCGCCGTAGTTTGGCTGGCACACGAACAGCGTGGTGAGGATGATCCAATAGCCTTGGGACGGGTGAATCAAGTGCACCATCCAGTAGCCGATACTCAGCGCCAGGGGCAGGCGCAGGGCGTGGCGGAACAGCAACGAAGTCGGCGTCAACTGCGTGCGCAGGCGCGTCCACATTTCCTTGAGGTTGCGCGGTGCACGGTCCAGCAGGCTGCTGTCGGTGGCATCGGCCAGGCTGTCGGGGTTAGCGGCGTCGCCCAGCAGGCGGTCCAGGGTCGACAGGTTGGCCGCCAGGGCGCGCAGGGAGCGCAGCAGGCCGCGCCAGGCCGGGTTGCTCTGGATGCGCAGGTGTTCCAGGGAGGCGTTGAGGTCGCCCAGGGCTTCGGCGAAGCTGTCGTCATAAACAAACGGCTGGCGCATCTGGATCGATTCGGCCAGGGTCTGGCAGGCCTTGCCTTGCTGGCGCAGCAGGCGCTGGCAGCGGAACAGCACGTCGCTGTGGAAGAAGGCTTCGGCGAGGGCGTTGTAAGGGTAGTGCGAGGAGCTGGCGCGCTCGTGGATGTCCTGGGCCAGGAAGTACAGCTTGAGGTAGCGGCTGACCTTGGAGCCCGGGCGACCATTGCCGACCCGGTGCAGGATGATCTCTTTGGCGGCGTTCAGTGCTGCCACCACCCGGCCGTTCTGCTGCGCCAGTTCCAGGCGCCGCGCTTCCACATCCAGTTGGCGGATCGGTTCGAACAGTGACGACTTGAGCTTGAGGTAACGCCCCAGCTCGCGAAACAGTCGCGCCAGGCTCTGCTGCACCGGCTGGTTGGAAAACAGCACCTGCCACAACACCGACAGCGCGCCATACCACGCGGCGCCGGCCACCAGCAGCAAGGGTTCATGCCAGAAGTCGGTGACGGCGCCACCGCGCTGGTCCACGCCGATCATGGTGTAGACCGAGAGAATCAGGGTGGCCGAAGCGATCGCCCCATAACGCTCGCCGAGGGCACCGAGCATGGTCAGGCCGAAGCTGGATAGAGCCAGGAAGATCGCGAAGATCCAGGGATAAGGGAAAAGCAGTTCGACGGACAGTGCCGCAGTGCTGAAGCACACCAGTGTCACGGCCAGGGCGTTGAGCCGGCCTTGCCAGTTGTCATCGGTCTCGGCCAGGGCGCTGGCGATAATGCCCAGGAACAGCGGGATCAGCAGCGCCATTTCATTCTGGTACCAGCACAGCGCCATGCTGCCGGTCAGGGCGATGAATACCCGTACGCTGTAACTGAACTTATCCAGTGCCCAAAGGCGCCGCATGGACTGCTTGAAGGAGGTCGATGACATGAAGTCTGGGGTCTTCCGGGACGATGCCGCTAAATTGAGCCAGTAATGACGCCACGGCAAGCGTGGCGATCACATCTGAGAGCAAAATTTATTCCAGTCATTACTTCCAAGCACACCACGAACCAAATGTGGGAGCGGGCTTGCTCGCGAAGGCGGTGTATCAGTCACTGATGTATTAGCTGACACTCCGCCTTCGCGAGCAAGCCCGCTCCCACATTTTTTTACCGCGTTCCGTCAGGCAAATTGGGCAGCGGCATAACCGGAGGCCCACGCCCACTGGAAATTGAACCCGCCCAGGTGACCGGTCACATCCAACACTTCGCCGATGAAGTACAGGCCGGGGCTTTTCAGGGATTCCATGGTCTTGGACGAAACCTCCCGGGTGTCCACGCCACCCAGGGTGACCTCGGCGGTGCGATAGCCTTCAGTACCCGCCGGCACCAGTTGCCAGCTCCCCAGTTTGCCGGCGATGTCGGCAATCTCGGCGTGGGTGTACTGCTTCATCGGCTTGGAAACGAACCAGGTTTCGGCCAGCAGGTTGGCCATCTTCTTGGTGAAGATCTCACCCAGCAGGGTTTTCAGCTCGCTGTTCGGGCGCTCCACCTGTTGCGCTTGCAGCCAGGTATGGGGGTCGTGATCGGGCAGCAGGTTGATTTCCAGGGTGTCGCCGGGTTCCCAGTAGGAGGAAATCTGCAGGATCGCCGGCCCGCTCAGGCCGCGGTGGGTAAACAGGATGTTCTCGCGAAAGCTTTGGTCGTTGCAGCTCACCAGGCAATCCACGGACGTACCGGACAGCTCGCCGCACAATTCCTTGAGCTGGTCGGTGATGGTGAACGGCACCAGCCCGGCGCGGGTTGGCAGCAGTTCATGGCCGAACTGCTTGGCGACCTGGTAACCAAAGCCGGTGGCCCCCAGGGTCGGGATCGACAGCCCGCCGGTGGCGATCACCAGTGATTCGCAGCGCAACTCACCCAGGGTGGTTTGCAACTGATAGCCGCCATCGACCTTGGCAATCTCCTGCACCGAGGTGTCCAGGTGCATGCTCACGCCGACCTGGATGCACTCATCCAGCAGCATCCCGAGGATGTCGCTGGACTTGTTATCGCAGAACAGCTGGCCGAGTTTTTTCTCGTGGTACGGCACGCCGTGCTTGGCCACCAGCGCGATGAAATCCCACTGGGTGTAGCGGGCCAGGGCGGACTTGCAGAAGTGCGCGTTGTGGGAGAGGAAGTTGGCAGGCTCCGTGTACATATTGGTGAAGTTGCAGCGGCCACCGCCGGACATCAGGATCTTTTTTCCGGCCTTGTTCGCGTGGTCGATCAACATCACCTTGCGCCCACGCCCGGCGGCGGTCAGCGCACACATCAAGCCTGCGGCGCCGGCGCCAATGATCACAACTTCGGTCGAGCGCACAGCCATGTCCTCATACAAATTCTGAATTGGAATACAGTCAAATGTGGGAGCGGGCTTGCTCGCGAATGCGCAGTGTCAGTCACCGAATCTGTCGACTGATATACCGCATTCGCGAGCAAGCCCGCTCCCACATTTTTGATCTCGGTATAGCTTGAGATCTTTACAGGATACGCACGCGCAACGAACGGCCTTTGATCTTGCCGTCATTCAAACGCTGCAATGCCTGCTTGGCGATCCCGCGTTCAACGGCCACGAACGCCTGGAAATCAAAGATCGCGATCTTGCCGACCTGGGCCCCCGGGATCCCGGCTTCACCGGTCAGTGCGCCGAGGATGTCGCCCGGGCGAACCTTGTCTTTACGGCCGGCGGCAATGCACAGGGTGCTCATCACCGGCAGCAACGGGCCGCCGCTCTGAGGCTTGAGGTTGTCCAACTGGTCCCAGTTCAGCGGCGACTTCTGCAACTGCTCGATGGCCTGGGCGCGGTGGGCTTCAGACGGGGCAACCAGGCTGATAGCGATGCCAGTCTCACCCGCGCGACCGGTACGGCCCACGCGGTGAATGTGGATTTCCGAGTCGCGGGCCAGTTCGACGTTGATCACCATGTCCAGTGCATCAATGTCCAGGCCACGGGCGGCAACGTCAGTGGCGACCAGTACCGAAGTACTGCGGTTGGCGAACATCGCCAGTACCTGGTCACGGTCGCGCTGTTCCAGGTCGCCATGCAGGCCAACGGCGGAGATGCCCTTGGCGGTCAGGTGATCCACGGTTTCCTGCACTTGCTGCTTGGTAAAGCAGAAGGCTACGCAAGACGCCGGGCGGAAATGCGCCAGGACCTTGGTCACCGCGTCCATGCGCTCTTCCGGGGAGATCTCGTAGAAGCGTTGCTCGATCTGGTCGTCCGAGTGGAACGCTTCGGCCTTGACCTGTTGCGGCGCGCGCATGAATTTCGAGGCCAGCTGCTTGATGCTCACCGGGTAGGTGGCCGAGAACAGCAGGGTCTGGCGGCGGGCCGGGGTCTTGCTGATGATGTCTTCGATGGCGTCGTAGAAGCCCATGTCGAGCATGCGGTCGGCTTCATCGAGGATCAGCGTGTTCAAGCCGTCCAAAACCAGCGAACCCTTGCGCAGGTGCTGCTGGATACGGCCCGGGGTGCCAACGATGACGTGGGCGCCGTGCTCCAGGGAAGCGATCTGCGGGCCGAGGGACACGCCGCCGCACAGGGTCAGCACCTTGATGTTGTCTTCGGCGCGGGCCAGGCGACGGATTTCCTTGGCCACCTGGTCAGCCAGCTCGCGGGTCGGGCACATGACCAGTGCCTGGCAGCCGAAGTAGCGCGGGTTGATCGGGTTCAACAGGCCGATGCCAAAGGCTGCGGTCTTGCCGCTGCCGGTCTTGGCCTGGGCAATCAGGTCCAGCCCTTTGAGGATCACCGGCAAGCTTTGCGCCTGGATCTGCGTCATCTCGACATAACCCAGCGAGTCGAGGTTAGCCAGCATGGCGGCGGACAGGGGCAAAGTATTAAAAGCGGTGGCGATGGTAGTCACGGGACTGGCTCTGCAAAACAAAATGTCGCGCAGTGTACCAGCCTCGTGGGATTTTCCCTGCAAGTTCTAGACGAGAAGCCTGTTAATGCTCAATGTCGTGCTCACGGCTGACCACGCGTTTGCCGTCTTTTGGCGACAATTGCAGGAAGATCGCCGCCGCCAGCATCGCCATGATGCCCACGGTGACGAAGGTCAACTGGAACGCGCCGAGCACGGTGTCGACCCCGTCGTTGCCCACTTCGGCGGTAAAACCACCCAGCAGCGCACCGGCGCAGGCCACCCCAAGGCTCAGGGACAACTGCGCCACCACCGACAGCAAACTGTTGCCGCTGCTGGCCTGGGCGTCGTCGAGGTCGATCAGGGTCACGGTGTTCATCGCGGTGAATTGCAGCGAGTTGATCGCCCCGAGGATCGCCAGCATGCTCAGCAGCAGCGGGTAGGGCGTGTGTTCGCTGACCAGGCCCATGCTTGCCAGCATGATGCCCAGCGCCAGGGTGTTGCCGGTCAGCACCACGCGGTAGCCCAGGCGCTCGATCAGCGGCCGGGCGATGGACTTGGCAAACATCGCCGCCGCCGCCAGGGGCAGCATGCTCATCCCGGCTTCGGACGGTGAGTAACCGAGCGCCACCTGCAGCAACAGCGGCACCAGGAACGGCAACGCGCCGCTGCCCAGGCGAGCGAACAGGTTGCCGAGGATGCCCACCGCAAAGGTCCGGGTCTTGAACAGCACCGGCGAGAACAGCGGGTTGTCGATATGCCCGGCGCGCAGCCAGTAAGCCGCCAGGCACGCGAGGCCGCCGAACAGCAGCAACATCACCCGCAGGTGCGGCAGGTGCAATTCGCCGAGGCCTTCCATGGCGATAGTGATCAGCACCATCGCCGCGCCGAACAGCAGGAAACCCACGCCGTCGAACCGCGTACGTTCGCTGCCGCGCAGGTCGGGGATGAATTTCCAGACGGCGTAGCAGCCGATGATGCCCACCGGCAGGTTGATCAGGAAGATCCAGTGCCAGGTCAGGTATTGCACCATCCAGCCGCCCATGGTCGGGCCGAGCAGTGGGCCGAGCAGCCCGGGAATGGTGATGAAACCCATGATCCGCACCAGCTCCGAGCGCGGGTAGGCGCGCAGCACCACCAGCCTGCCCACCGGCAACATCAACGCACCGCCCAGGCCCTGGATCACCCGGGCGCCCACCAGCATGGTCAGCGTGCTGGAGAGCGCGCAGAGCAACGAGCCAATGCTGAACAGCATGATCGCGCCGAAGAAAATCTTCTTGGTGCCGAAGCGGTCGGCCACCCAACCCGAGGCGGGAATCAGCAGGGCCACGGTGAGCATGTAGGCAATCACTACGCCTTGCATGCGCAAGGGGTTCTCCGCCAGGTCTCGAGCCATGGCCGGCAAGGCGGTGTTGAGAATCGTCCCATCCAGCGACTGCATGAAGAAGGCAATCGCTACCACCCAGGGTAGCCAGCGGGCGGTCTTGGCATCGAGAGGGGCGCGATTCGGCATGAGTTACCTTTTTGTTAGCAGCCTATGTGTCGGCGATTATGCGCCATCGGCGGCTCCTTTTCCCACAGGCCCTTCGTCTATATCTGACAACTCCACGTGTTTGCCCACCAGGAAATCAATCAGCGCGCGGTGCACGGCCAGGGCCGCTTCGCGGGATTCCAGGTCAAGCAAATGGCCAGTGTGCTCGGCGGTGGCGAAGCTGCTGCGGCCTACGTATTTCTTGAACAGTTGGGCTTCGTCTGCCGGGGTGTACTCGTCCAGCACGCCGTTGAGGAAGTGCACCGGGGTTTCGATCCGGGTCAGTTGCGGCAGGTAGTTGCCGTCACCCAGGGCCAGCACCTGATGGATATGGAAGCGTGCCTGGCGATACTCGGTGGTGGCCATGGTCGACAGGTGCCGGTGGTTGTTGCGCTTGAGCCGGGGCGACAGGTATTTGCCCACGGTTTCATTCAGCAGATGGCCGACGGCGGATTTGTCATCGGCCTCGATCAGCACGCGCACCCGCTCTACGTATTCGAGCATGGCCTGGTTGAGGTTGGGCGCCAGTGCCATCACCACCGAGCTTTCAATCGACGGCGGGTTATGGGCGAGGGTCAGCAGCGTGGAAATCCCGCCCCATGAGGCAGACACCAGGTGGTTGACCTCAAAGCGTTCCACCAGAGCGCGCAGGATCTGCACTTCATCGTCCTTGGTCACAAGGTCGAGGTCGGTGTTGTGCGGGCGTGAATAGCCGGAGAACGGCAGGTCGAACATCAGCACATTGAAGTGCTCGGACAGGCACTTGCTGGTGCGTGCAAACGAGCGGGTGGTGGACAGCGCGCCGTTGACCAACAGCACGGTTTTCTTCTCTGGGTTGTTACCAAGCTGCTCTACGTGAACGTTGTAGTGCTTGAACAGCTTTTCAATGACAAAACTTCCATGGTTCATGTCAACGCTCCAGCTTGCCCTATCCCGGGCAAGGTCGTGCATCACTTGCGTGCAAGTGGGTTGAGGACGGCGGGGTGTTGTTTGAGTTTTTTTACCGCGCGGACGTGGCTAGGTGCCACCAACCTTTATAACGAGGTTTTTCGCGAGCGACAACTGGCCGGACGGCCAGGTGTCTGGAGTGGGGCTTTGAGGATGAACCGAATCAAAATGTGGAATGCGATCAACTGTGGGAGCGGGCTTGCTCGCGAATGCGGTGCCTCAGTCACAGATGTAGTGGCTGACACGCCGCATTCGCGAGCAAGCCCGCTCCCACATGGGTTTTGCGTTGTTTATAAGGTCAGGGTCAGGCGTTTTACCAGCGCCCCCGGCAGCAGATTGGATGACGTATTGCGCTGGCTATACGTACTCGCCGACAGCAGCAATTCCCGATCAGCGGTCAGCGCTTCCAGTTGCGAGCCCAGCAGGCTGTACACGCTGTCATCAAAACGCATGGTGCTGACCGGCGCCTTGATCTCGCCGTCTTCGACCCAGAACGTGGCGAAGCGGGTCATGCCGGTCAGGCGCGCGGCGGGCTGGTCGGAGTAGTTCAGGTACCACAGGTTGCTGATGTACAAGCCGGTGCCCAATTGCTTGAGGATATCGGCCTGGGCCAGGTCGCCGGCGGCCATCTGCAGGGCGCTTGGAGATTCATCGCCGCTGGCGCCATTGGTGCTCAAGCCGTATTCGGCAGCACTGCGAGAGTTCACCAATTGGCCTTCAGCCTTGCCGGCATTGATCAGTTTCACATCACTGCGCGGATAGCCGTCACGGGAAAACGCCGAGCTCAGGGAGCCGCTGACCTGTTCGTCCAGGGTCACCAGCGGGCTCAAGGACTGATCACCGCCATACAACCGTTGCAACGGGCTGCCTTTGCTGGCTATGGCCTGGGCGGAAAACCCGCCCCAGGTGAGCATGCTGATGATTTCTTCCATGGCCGCCGGGGCAAGGTAGGCGCGATATTGCCCCGGTGCCAGCGGGTGCAGCGGGCGACCAAGGTATTCCAGTTGCTCACGGGCCTGCTTGAAACGCTGCGCGAAGGCCACGCTGTCCCAATCGTTGCCGGCGTAGCTGGCTTTCACCGCTTCACCGTTGGCGTGGAACAGGCTGAAGTCGAAGTTGAAACTGTTGGCCTGGTGCCAGCCGAAGGCGCCTGATGAACTGGCGAAACCACGGCTGATAGGGCCGGCGGCGTAGAAGCCGACCATGTCCACACCTTCAGCGGCCAGGCTGACTGCTTCCAGCACCTGGGCCAGGTCCGGCAGCGGTCGGTCCTGCTGGTCCTTGTTTTGCCAGGCGTTGTGGTTGAGCAGCAGGTACGGATCCTGCGGCAACAACGGCAAGGTCTCGCGCAGTTGTTGCAGGCCGTTGGCCAGGCGCTGGCGATCCAGTTCAGGCTCGCCCGCCAGAGTGATACCGAGGTCGGCGTGGCGCCCGTCGTTGATCAGCTTCAGGTTCAGGCTGGCCTGTTGCACCTGGCCGGCCTGGCGCACTTTGCCGTGGTTGAAACGCACAAACTCGGAGGACTCGTCGGCGTAGCCGAGGTGGAATTGTTCGTGGTCGGTGATGGCCTGCTTGAGCCAATCCACCAGGGCTTTGAAATTATTCATCAGGCGTCTCCCCCGAACACGTCCACGTTGCTGAACACACAGGCCGGCGACGCATGGCCGACGCGGATCACCTGGTTGGGTTCGCCCTTGCCGCAGTTCGGCGTGCCCAGCACCTTGAAGGTGCTGGCGTCGCCGACGGCGCTGAGGTTGCGCCAGAACTGCGCGGAAATCGCCCGGTAGTTGGGGTTCTTCACCACGCCTTTGAGTTCGCCGTTTTCAATCAACTGGCCCCACTCGCAGCCAAACTGGAATTTGTTGCGTGCATCGTCAATCGACCACGAACGGTTGGTGGACATCAGGATGCCGTTCTCGATGCCGCCAATCAGCTGCGCCATGTTCTGGTCGCCGGCCTCGATATTCAGGTTGGCCATGCGGTCGATCGGCGCGCGGTTCCAGCTGCAGGCACGGCTGTTGGCCACGCCTTGCATGCCGGCGCGGTATTGCGACAACGCACCGCCCAACGGCTTGAGCAGCAAGCCTTCGCGGATCAGGAATTGTTTGCTGGCCTTCGTGCCGTCGTCGTCATGCCCGTAGCTGGCGAGCTGCTCGGGAATGTCCGGGTCGAAGGTCACGTTCAGCAGGTTGGAGCCGTATTGCAGGTGACCGAAATCGCTGGCCTTGACGAAGCTGGTGCCGGCGTAATTGCGCTCGTCGCCCAGGATGCGGTCGAGTTCCAGCGGGTGGCCGATGGATTCGTGGATCTGCAGGATCATCTGGTCGGGCATCAGCAGCAGGTCGCGTGGGCCCTGGGGTGTGTTCGGGGCCAGCAGCAGTTGCAGCGCCTGGTCGGCAATTTGCGGCGCGGCGCCCACCAGGCCGAAGCGGCTGATCACGTCAAAGCCGCCTTGCTGGCCGAAGTTGGTGCCGCCCAGGGTGCGGGTCTGGCTGTCATTGCCGTCGTAGGCCGTGACGTTGACACCCGGGAACACAAACCGCTGGGCCTGGCGCAGTTCGGCGCCGGCGCTGTTGAGGTAGATCTGTTCGACGTGGGTGGTGCCCAGGCTGACTTCCCAGTTCACCAGGCGCTCGTCCTTGGGCACGGCGGCCGATTCGGCGCCGAGCAGTTGGTAGCAGTCGCTCAGGGACGGGAAGGGCTGGTCGAGGCTCGGCGACAGGTAGTCGGCAATGTCGCTGGACACTGGCTGGTCGCGCAGGTCGAGCAGGGCGTGGGGCTTGATGAGGCGGGCTTGCTGTTCGGCGCGCTCAAGGGCGGCTTGCAGGCCGGGCAGGGAAATGTCGTGGGTGGCGGCGTAGGCTTCGACGCCATTGAGGCGCACGGTGAGCATCGCGCCTTCGTCCTGGCTGAGGTGTGGCGGCTCGGCGACGTTCTTGCGTACCGACAGGTACTGGCCGGACTCGCGGACGTAGCGCAGGGAAAAGAATTCGGCGGTGGTGCGCAGGGCACTGAACTGCTTTTTGAGTGTGGCGTGGTGTTCGAA
This sequence comes from Pseudomonas sp. P7779, assembly GCF_013386315.1. Classification (NCBI taxonomy): domain Bacteria; kingdom Pseudomonadati; phylum Pseudomonadota; class Gammaproteobacteria; order Pseudomonadales; family Pseudomonadaceae; genus Pseudomonas; species Pseudomonas sp. P7779. Next base: position 48,056 of record NZ_JACARZ010000075.1, read on the forward strand.
CATGGGGCCTTCCTTGTGGGCGGCTCGGCGCGGGCAGGCAAACAGAGTAGGCCTGGGCTGGGAGCTGATCAAGGAAAGTGTAGGCGGGCGGGAGGTCTTGCGGTGTCAGATCGGGCCTCTTCGGGAGCAAGCCCCCTCCCACATTTGATCGGGTTCACACGGTCAAAAATGTGGGAGCGGGCTTGCTCGCGAAGGGAGCACCTCGGTCCATCAGTTACTGCGCAGCAGGACCCACTTCACGCATCGGCTTGCCACGCACCGGCGCATCGCCTGCCACGTAGTAATCCGCAGTGCTGCGCGGCAGTGGCTTGCGGCCACGGATCTTGTCGGCGATTTTCTCGGCGATCATGATCGTCGGCGCGTTCAGGTTGCCGGTGGTGATGATCGGCATGATCGAGGCGTCAACCACGCGCAGACCCTGCATGCCATGCACACGGCCTTCGGCGTCAACCACGGCCATCTCGTCGGTGCCCATCTTGCACGAGCAGGACGGGTGGAACGCGGTCTCGGCGTGCTCACGGATAAACTTGTCCAGTTGCTCGTCGGTCTGCACGTCGATGCCCGGGCTGATTTCGCGGCCACGGTATTGGTCCAGTGCCGGCTGTTGCATGATTTCACGGGTCAGGCGGATGCCGTCGCGGAATTCCTGCCAGTCCTGTTCGGTAGACATGTAGTTGAAGAGGATGCTCGGGTATTCCCGTGGGTTCTTCGACTTCAGCTGCACGCGGCCACGGCTCGGCGAACGCATGGAACCCATGTGCGCCTGGAAACCGTGCTCTTTCACACCGTTGCTGCCGTTGTAGTTAATCGCTACCGGCAGGAAGTGATACTGGATGTTCGGCCAATCGAATTCTTCACGGGTACGGATGAAACCGCCCGCTTCGAACTGGTTGCTGGCGCCGATGCCGGTGCCGTTGAACAGCCACTCGGCACCAATGGCCGGCTGGTTGTACCAGAGCAGCGACGGGTACAGCGAGACCGGTTGGGTGCAGGCGTATTGCAGGTACAGCTCAAGGTGATCCTGCAGGTTTTCGCCGACGCCTGGCAGGTCGTGGACCACCGGGATGTCGAGGCTTTCCAGCAGTTTCGCCGGGCCAACGCCGGAACGTTGCAGCAGTTGCGGCGAAGCGATTGCGCCGCTGCACACCAGGACTTCCTTGCGGGCACGGGCTTCAACACGTTCTTCGGCAGCACCGATCAGGTAGCGAACGCCAACGGCGCGCTTGCCTTCGAACAGGACTTTGTCGGTCAGGGCGTGGGTGACGATGGTCAGCGTCGAGCGCTTCTTGGCCGTGTCCAGGTAACCGCGAGCGGTGCTGGCGCGACGACCGTTTGGCGTCACGGTACGGTCCATCGGGCCGAAGCCTTCCTGCTGGTAGCCGTTCAAGTCTTCGGTACGTGGGTAACCGGCCTGTACGCCGGCTTCAACCATCGCGTGGAACAGCGGGTTGTTGCCGGCCTTTGGCGTGGTCACGCTGACCGGGCCGTCGCCACCGTGGTAGTCGTTCGGGCCGATGTCGCGGGTTTCGGCTTTACGGAAATACGGCAGGCAGTCCAGGTAGGTCCAGTCTTCCAGGCCCGGCAGTTTCGACCAGTTGTCGTAGTCCATCGCGTTGCCGCGGATGTAGCACATGCCGTTGATCAGCGAGGAGCCGCCGAGGCCCTTGCCGCGACCGCACTCCATCCGGCGGCCGTCCATGTGTGGCTCTGGATCGGTTTCGTAGGCCCAGTTGTAGCGACGGCCTTGCAGCGGGAATGCCAGGGCGGCTGGCATCTGGGTACGGAAATCGAAACGGTAGTCTGGGCCGCCGGCTTCCAGCAGCAGGACGGTGACGCCTTCGTCTTCGGTCAGACGGGTCGCCAGGGTGTTACCGGCGGAGCCGGCACCCACAATGATGTAGTCGTATTCTTGGGACATTGAATGCACCCTCGTGAAAGTTGGTTCAGGCTGCTTTTGTGGCGAGGGAGCTTGCTCCCGTTCGACTGCGCAGCAGTCGCAAAGTCAGCGCTCGAGTTCTGTCTGAAAGAACTGCGGTACCTGGCATGGGGCTGCTTCGCGGCCCGACGGGAGCAAGCCCCCTCGCCACATGGGCCATGCCAGGCTCAATCAGGTTTTAGAACACCGAGGCGTAGTCGCCCAGCTCAACCTGTACCGATTTGATGCGAGTGAAGTTGTTCAGCGAGCTGATCCCGTTTTCACGGCCCACGCCCGACTGCTTGTAGCCGCCCACCGGCATCTTCGCGTCGGACTCGCCCCAGGCGTTGATCCAGCAGATACCGGCTTCCAGCTGATGAATCACGCGGTGGGCGCGGTTCAGGTCCTTGGTCACCAGGCCAGCGGCCAGGCCGAAGTCGGTGTCGTTGGCACGGCGGATCACTTCTTCTTCGGTGTCGTAGGTGAGGATGCTCATCACCGGGCCGAAGATTTCTTCACGGACGATGGTCATTTCGTCGGTGCAGTCAGTGAACACGGTCGGGGCCACGTAGGCACCCTTGGCGAATTCACCGTCGGTCAGACGGTCGCCGCCGCACAGCACGCGGGCGCCTTCTTCTTTACCTTTGGCGATGTAGCCGAGCACGCTTTCCATGTGGGCGAAGCTGACCAGCGGGCCGAAGTTGGTGTTTTCATCTTCCGGGTTGCCGATGCGGATGCGGGCAACGCGCTCGGCGATCTTGGCTTCGAAGGCGCCTTTGAGGGCGGTCGGAACGAATACGCGGGTGCCGTTGGTGCAGACCTGGCCCGAGCTGTAGAAGTTGGCCATCATCGCGATGTCGGCGGCGCGGTCGAGGTCGGCGTCGTCGAAAATGATCAGCGGGGATTTGCCGCCCAGTTCCATGGTGACTTCCTTGAGCGAAGAGCTCGAAGCGCTGGCCATGACTTTCTTGCCGGTGTCGGTGCCGCCGGTGAAGGAGACTTTCTCGATGCGCGGGTGTTCGGTCAGCCAGGTGCCGACTTCACGGCCGCTGCCGGTCAGGACGTTGAACACGCCATCCGGAACGCCGGCGGCGGTGTAGATTTCAGCCAGTTTCAGGGTGGTCAGCGAGGTGACTTCGCTTGGCTTGAAGATCATCGCGTTACCGGCCGCCAGGGCCGGTGCGGATTTCCACAGGGCGATCTGGATCGGGTAGTTCCATGCGCCGATACCGGCCACGACGCCCAGCGGCTCGCGACGGGTGTAGACGAACGAGGTGTCACGCAGCGGGATCTGCTCGCCTTCGATGGCGGGCACCAGGCCTGCGTAGTATTCCAGCACGTCAGCGCCGGTGACGATGTCGACGTATTGGGTTTCGGAATACGGCTTGCCGGTGTCCAGGGTTTCCAGGGCGGCCAGTTCGTCGTTGCGCTCACGCAGGATATCGACGGCACGACGCAGGATGCGCGAACGCTCCATGGCAGTCATGGCGGCCCAGATTTTCTGGCCCTTTTCGGCGCTGACCACAGCGCGCTCGACGTCTTCTTTGGTAGCGCGTTGCACGTTGGCGAGAACTTCACCGTTAGCCGGGTTGATGGCTTCGAAAGTGGCATCGCTGCCAGCGTCGGAGTAGCCGCCGTCAATGTAGAGTTTTTGCAGTTCGAAACGGGCCATAAAGTCCTCGCAAGTGCATTAGTGGTTGGCGCGGTTCGGGAGTTGAGCGTTTATGTGTGCTCTAACTCACCTGCTTGGCCAATTGGAAATCCATGTATTCGTAAGCGATCCGTTGCGCCTGCTCCGTGTCGAAAGCGTCTCCCGACAGGGCGCCGCGCAACCACAAACCGTCGATCAGGGCCGCCAGGCCTCGGGCTGCGCTGCGTGCCTCGGGCAACGGCAACGCTCGGCGGAACTGGCAACACAGGTTGGAATACAGACGGTGATCGTTGATCCGCTGCAGCCTGTGCAATGACGGGTGGTGCATGCTGGTGGCCCAGAAGGCCAGCCAGGTTTTCATAGCCGGGCCGTTGACTTGGCTGGCGTCGAAGTTGCCTTCGATGATCACCTGAAGATGGGCCCGCGGGCTGTCATCTTTCAGCGCCAACCGGCGCTCGGTGACGTTCTCGATCAGCACGTTCATCAGGTACCGCATCGTGGCGGCGATCAGGCCATTCTTGTCCTGAAAATAGTGACTGATGATGCCATTCGAGACACCGGCCAGACGGGCGATCAGCGCAATGCTGGCATCCCCCATTCCGACCTGATCGACGGCCGTCAATGTGGCTTCGATCAACTGCTGGCGGCGTATGGGTTGCATACCGACCTTGGGCATCGTGCACCTCTCCTTAGGCCTGCCAACGGGCGATAAACGTCCGTCGGCTTGAGGGCCAGTCTATTTTGTTTTGATTGAACGTTCAATCAACAAAGAATAAGATCTGCGACAAATGGTCGCTGCCTACAGGTATTTCCTACGTGCATGTGGCGCCACCTGACATCGGGAAAACCCATGAAACAGCCCGGCACAGCGGTTCGCCGGGGGTTTATGGTTTTTCGGGGTGTCTTTATACACCCGTCCGTCGACTGCCGAAAAATCGATGGCTCGGGTCAAGCGTTGCCTTGTGTTTCTCTGCACTGCCCGGAGCATCTGTGCCATGAGTTCTGCCTCTCTTATAAAGACCCCGCCAGAAAAGGTGCGGGTCAACGGTTGGGTGTTCTACACCTCCACCGCGCTGATTCTGTTGTTGACCGCGATTCTGATCATCGCCCCGCAGGAAGCCGGCAGGATGCTCGGTGTGGCCCAAGCCTGGTTGTCGAAAAGCTTTGGCTGGTACTACATGGTCGTGATCGCCGCCTACCTGGTGTTTGTGGTGGGCCTGGCGTTTTCGTCCTATGGCAAATTGAAACTGGGCAGCAAGGACGACACCCCGGACTTCAGCTACGGCGCCTGGGCCGGCATGCTCTTCTCGTCGGGCATCGGCATCTCGCTGCTGTACTTCGGCGCCTCCGAGCCGCTGGACCACTACTTCAACCCGCCTGAAGGCGCATCGGCCACCGGCGAAGCTGCACGCCAGGCGTTGCAGTTGACGTTCCTGCACTGGGGCCTGCACGGCTGGGCGATCTACGCACTGGTCGGCCTGGCCGTGGCGTACTTTGCCTACCGTCATAACCAGCCGCTGGCCCTGCGCTCGGCGCTGTACCCGCTGGTGGGCGAGCGTTGGGTCAAAGGCGCGGCCGGTCACGCGGTGGACGGCTTCGGCATGTTCGTGACCCTGCTGGGCCTGGTGACGAACCTGGGGATTGGCTCGATGCAAGTGTCGTCCGGGCTGGAAAACCTGTTCGGCATGCAGCACAGCAACACCAACCTGCTGATCGTGATCATCGTGATGAGCACTGTGGCGACCATTGCCGCCGTGTCGGGTGTGGAGAACGGCATTCGCCGCCTGTCCAACCTGAACATCGTGCTGTTCAGCGGCCTGCTGATTTTCGTGCTGCTGTTCGGCCCGACCCTGCACCTGCTCAACGGCTTCGTGCAGAACATCGGCGACTACATGAACGGCATCGTGCTGAAGACCTTCGACCTGTACGTGTACGAAGGCGACGCCGACAAGACCGAACGCTGGATGGGCCTGTGGACCCTGTTCTACTGGGCCTGGTGGATTTCCTGGGCGCCATTCGTGGGCATGTTCATCGCGCGTATTTCCCGTGGTCGCACGGTGCGTGAACTGGTGGCCGGCGTGCTGCTGATCCCGCTGGGCTTCACCCTGGCGTGGCTGTCGATCTTCGGCAACTCGGCCCTGGACCTGGTGGTGAACCATGGCGCGGTGGAGTTGGGCAAGACGGCGCTGGAACAGCCGTCCATGGCGATCTACCAACTGCTTGAGCATTACCCGGCGTCGAAAATCGTCATCGGTGTGTCGATCTTCGTGGGCTTCGTACTGTTCCTGACCCCGGCGGATTCCGGCGCGGTGATGATGGCGAACCTGTCCTGCAAGGGCGGCAACGTTGACGAAGATGCGCCGCATTGGCTGCGGATTTTCTGGTCGGCGGTGATCACCCTGGTGACCATCGGCCTGCTGTTCGCCGGTAACTTCGAAGCCATGCAAACCATGGTGGTGCTGGCGGGCTTGCCGTTCTCGGTGGTGCTGGTGTTCTTCATGTTCGGCCTGCACAAGGCGATGCGCCAGGACGTGGCGATCGAGTTGGAGCAGGCGCAGTTGGCCGAGCGTGGTCGGCGTGGTTTCAGCGAGCGTTTGACTGCCCTGGACCTGCAACCTAGCCAGGGTACCGTGCAACGCTTTATGGACAAGCACGTCACGCCGGCGCTGGAAGAAGCGGCGACTGCGTTGCGTGACCAGGGGCTGGAAGTGCAGACCCTGCTGGGCAAATCCAAGCGCTGCATTGGTGTGCGCATCGAGATGCAAGAGGGCAATCCGTTTGTCTACGAGGTCAGCCTGGATGCTTATTCGTCGGCACCGAACGACTTGCCCGAGGAAGAACGCACGCGCTACTACCGCGCCGAGGTTTACCTGCACAACGGGCCTCAGGAATACGACCTGATGGGCTTCACCCAGGAGCAGATCACCCGGGACGTGCTCGATCAGTTTGAAAGCCATCGGCAGCTCCTTGGCCGTGTCTATAGCTGAGTGTTGAAAGGACAGGTGGTGTCGTTACTGACACCACCTGAGCAAAATGTGGGAGCGGGCTTGCTCGCGAATGCGCAGTGTCAGTCAGTACATCTGACACTGATACACCGCATTCGCGAGCAAGCCCGCTCCCACATTTTTTTTGCGGTGTCTGTTAGCCCAGGTTCTTGCCCAAGAGGGCGTGATAGAGCTCGCTGTCACCCAGAATCCCCACCACCTTGTTGTTGTCCTGCAGCACCAGCTTGTTCCCTGTCTGATACCGAATCTGCAACGCCTCACGCATCCCGATATTCGAATCCACCAGCGTCGGCATCCGGCCCAGGCCCTCCACCGATTGCCCCGGTGCCCAGTTCTGCAGGTTCAGCACCGAACCGTTCTGCCGCGCGCCCTTGATGGTGTTGCCTTCGGCCAGGTCCAGCCACGAGTCACCGCCCGGGTCCAGGCTGATGGAGCCGTTGACATGGGTGCAGTTATCCACCGTGCGCATCAGGCTGCGGCCACACAGCACATTCAGCGGGTTGGTGTGGGCCACAAAGGTCCGCACATAGTCATCCGCCGGGTTCAGCACGATCTCTTCCGGCACGCTGTACTGGATGATCCGGCCGTCTTTCATGATCGCGATGCGGCTGCCGAGTTTCAGCGCCTCATCCAGGTCGTGGCTCACGAATACGATGGTCTTGCTCAGCTTGCGTTGCAGCTCCAGCAACTCATCCTGCAAGCCCTGGCGGATCAGCGGGTCGAGTGCCGAGAAGGGTTCGTCCATCAACAGGATATCGGCGTCCATCGCCAATGCGCGGGCCAGGCCGACACGCTGCTGCATGCCACCGGAAAGCTCGTCGGGCTTCTTGTTGCGCCACTGCGACAGGCCCACCAGTTCCAGCTTGTCGTCCACCAGCTTGCGCCGCTCTTTTTCCGGGCGGCCCTGCATCTCCAGGCCGAAGCTGATGTTCTCGCGCACCGTCAGCCAGGGCATCAGGGCGAACTTCTGGAACACCATGGCGATGCGCTGGGTGCGCATCATTTTCAGCTCGGCGGGGGTGCAGGATGCGATGTCGATCTGCCGACCTTCATGCTCCACAAACAGCTTGCCACGGCTGACGGTGTTCAAGCCGTTGATGCAGCGCAGCAAGCTCGACTTGCCTGAACCAGACAGGCCCATCAGCACGCAGATCTCGCCTTTCTCGACATCCAGGCTGGCTTTTTCAACGCCGACAATCTGCCCGGTCTTTTTCAGGATCTCGTTGCGCGTCATGCCCTGGTCCAGCAGCTTGAGCGCCTCGCGTGGGTCTTTGGAGAAGATCACGTCGACATTTTCGAATCGGATAATGCTCATGCATCACCCCCTACTTTGGCGTCGGGTTGTTTGCAGATGCGGTCGAGCATGATGGCCAGCAGTACGATCGCCAGGCCGGCTTCAAAGCCCAGGGCGATGTCGGCGGTGTTCAGCGCGTTGACCACCGGTTTGCCGAGGCCGTCGGCGCCCACCAGGGCCGCGATCACCACCATCGACAACGACAGCATGATGCATTGGGTAATGCCGGCGGCGATGCTCGGCATGGCGTGGGGCAGTTCGATCCGCGAGAGCAACTGACGGCGCGAGCAGCCAAAGGCCTTGCCGGCGTCCATCAACTCTTGCGGCACATCACGGATACCCAGGTAAGTCAGACGGATAGGCGCGGCAATCGCAAACACCACCGTGGAAATCAGCCCGGGCACCACACCCAGCCCGAAGAGGGTCAGGGTAGGGATGAGGTAGACGAAGGTCGGTACGGTCTGCATCAGATCGAGCACCGGCCGCATCAGGGTGTAGAACATCGGTTTGTGCGCGGCAACAATGCCCAGCGGCACCCCGATCACCACGCAGACCAGGGTGGCGAACAGCACTTGCGCCAGGGTCTCCATGGTTTCCTGCCAGTACCCCAGGTTGAGGATCAGCAGGAAGGAGGCGATGACAAAAACGGTCAGGCCCCATTTGCGTTGAATGAAGTGAGCGAGCAGCGCAATCAGACCGATCAATGCCAGTGGATTGAACCAGGTCAGCGCGAACGTCACGCCGTGGATCATCGTTTCCAGGGTCGATGCGATTGCGTCGAAGTAGGCGGCCCCGTGTTGGGTCAACCACTCAACGAAGGCAGCGATGTACTGGCCTAGCGGGATTTTATGTTCAGTCAGCATGGTAGTGAATGTCCACATGCGAAGAGGAAAAACATCCCGGGCCAGCGTACCGGCCCGGGGTCAGCGGTTTACTTGGCGAGGTAAGCTTTGACGGCCTCCAGTCCTGGTTTGCCATCGACCGTGGTGACACCGGCGAGCCAGGTGTCGAGCACTTGCGGGTTCTTCTTCAGCCACGCCTTGGCGGCGGCGTCAGGCTTCATTTTGTCGTCCAGGACGTTACCCATCAGGGTGCTTTCCATGTTCAGGGTGAACGACAGGTTTTTCAGCAACTGGCCCACGTTGCTGCATTGCTGGGTGTAGCCCTTGCGGACGTTGGTGTAGATGGTGGCCTGGCCGTAGTTGGGGCCGAATGAATCATCACCCCCGGTCAGGTACTTCATCTTGAAGCGGGTGTTCATCGGGTGCGGTTCCCAGCCGAGGAACACGATGGCCTGGTCGCGCTTGGTGGCGCGTTCCACCTGCGAAAGCATCCCGGCTTCGCTGGATTCGACCACTTTGAAACCGGCGGTTTTCAGGCCGAAAGCGTCCTTGTCGATGAGGGTCTGGATGGTCCGATTGCCGTCGTTGCCCGGCTCGATCCCGTAGATCTTGCCGCCCAGCTCATCCTTGAATTTGACGATGTCGGCGAAGTCTTTCAGGCCCTTGTTGTACAGCGCTTCCGGTACGGCCAGGGTGTACTTGGCGTTTTCCAGGTTGGCGCGCACGGTTTCCACGGTGCCGGCATCACGGTACTGCTTGATGTCGTTTTCCATGGTCGGCATCCAGTTGCCGAGGAAGATGTCCATGTTCTTGCCGTCGGCCAGGGACTTGTAGGTCACGGGTACTGAAATCATCGTGGTGCGGGGTTTGTAGCCGAGGCCCTTGAGGACTTCGCTGGTGGTGGCCGTGGTGACGGTGATGTCGGTCCAGCCGACATCGGAGAAGTTGACGGTCTGGCATTGCGCCGGTTCTGCAGCGTGAGCCACGACTGGCAGACTCAGCATGGCGGCCAACAACAACGACGGGGAACCTTTCATGGGGGTGGACTCCTGGTGTTTTTCTGGCGGCAATAACACCGCGCTTATAGGTGTTGCGGTTGGGCGTGCGGCACAGCTCTGCCACGCAACTGTGCAAACGAGTCGAGACTGATCATGTACCAGTGAAAATCTGACGCCTACAGGGGGCGTCGTATCCAGTACAGGGATGGTCGTATCCAGTGTCGGTGACGTCGCTTACAGATTTTTTCCACGGCAAAACTGCACTTTTTACCGATCTGCACCGCAAAAAACGGCCAAAACGTCGCCTTCCACAACAGCGGCGCTGATGAGCATGGGTACGTCGGTGTGAGACGCCGTGAGCGCCAACAAAAGCTTGATGATGGCCGCATCTGGGCGGATTGCGACATGAGCGTAGCAGCTCCGTCACCAGGCGTTATGTGCGCCTGGCCTGTGCTCATCGAGGAGTTTCACGGCAATGGCTATCAGCGTTTTCGACCTGTTCAAGATCGGCATTGGGCCTTCGAGTTCTCACACCGTCGGCCCCATGCGCGCCGCGGCGTTGTTCGTTCAAGGATTACGTGAACGTGATGTGTTGGAACAAGTCAGGCGCGTCGAAGTTCAGCTGTATGGCTCCTTATCGGCCACGGGCATCGGTCACGGCAGCGACAACGCGGTGATCATGGGCCTGATGGGCGAGTGGCCGGACGCGATCGATCCGTCACAGATCGGCATCCGCATCGAAACCCTGCGCGAGACCAACACCCTGCTGCTGGACGCACGTTTGCCGGTGCCTTTCTTATGGGCGCGGGACATGCGCCTGATCGACGAAAACCTGCCGTTCCACCCCAATGCCATGACCCTGGTGGTGTTTGGTGATAACGGCGAGCTGCACCGCGACACCTACTACTCGGTGGGCGGCGGATTCGTGGTGGATGAAGCCCAGGCCAAAAGCGGCGTGGCGGACATGGACCGCACCGAGCTGCCCTATGATTTTTCCAGTGCGGTGGAACTGCTGCAGCTGTGCAAGACCCACAACCTGCGGGTCGCTGAGCTGATGTTGGCGAACGAAAAAACCTGGCGCTCGGAAGAAGAAATCCGCAGCGGCCTGATGAAGCTTTGGCGCGCCATGCAGGATTGCGTGGAGCAAGGCCTAAAGCACGAAGGCATCCTTCCCGGCGGCCTCAATGTAAGGCGCCGTGCAGCCAAGTTGCACCGCAGCTTGCAGGAGCTGGGCAAGCCGAACGTGATCGGCTCGACCTTGAGCGCGATGGAATGGGTCAACCTGTTCGCCCTGGCGGTGAATGAAGAAAACGCCGCCGGCGGGCGCATGGTCACGGCACCGACCAACGGCGCGGCGGGGATCATCCCGGCGGTGCTGCACTACTTCATGAAGTTCAGCGAAGAAGTGACCGAGGCCAACGTGGTCGACTACTTCCTCGGCGCGGCGGCGGTGGGCATCCTGTGTAAGAAAAACGCGTCGATCTCGGGTGCCGAAGTCGGCTGCCAGGGTGAAGTCGGCTCGGCGTGCGCCATGGCGGCGGCGGGGTTGGCGGAGATCCTCGGGGCTACGCCGGAGCAATTGTGCAACGCGGCGGAGATCGGCCTGGAGCACAACCTCGGCCTGACCTGCGACCCGGTAGGCGGGCTGGTGCAGGTGCCGTGCATTGAGCGTAATGCGATTGCCGCGGTGAAGGCGATCAACGCGGCGCAGATGGCGCTGCGGGGGGATGGCCAGCACTTCATCTCGCTGGACCGGGTGATCCGCACCATGCGCGATACCGGGGCGGATATGCATGACAAGTACAAAGAAACATCGCGGGGTGGGTTGGCGGTGAGTGCGGTGGAGTGTTGATCCGGAAAGACCGCGTCGCCTGCATTCGCGAGCAAGCCCGCTCCCACATTCGACCGAGTTCCTACTGAAAAAACGCGGTCAAGTGTGGGAGCGGGCTTGCTCGCGAATGCGGTAGACCAGGCAACACTGCTCATAAAGTGAACACCGACACCCGCAAGCGCCACCTTTTAGCGCGTCGCAATTAGATAAGTAGCTCCCGAACGATTTCCCCTCATGACCATCGGTCACCCGTGCTTGTGGTGACAGACTTTTCCCACGTCGTTTCTCTCCCTTCCCACAAGTGCTACCGATCTGCTCACACACCTTGAGCCTGCGTTCTCTCACGTCTTTTCTGGGTCATATCCCCCACTCCATGCGCGGGCTTATATAGACACGTCATGAGGTCGTTTTCAGGAGTTATTGAATACGCATTCAACTTTAGGCATGGCATTTGCTCTATCAATACAAAGCCTCTCGCCATAGGAGTTTCCTTAAGGCGATGAGCGCAATAACAAGAGCCTCGCCTGAGGCCATCACCCGCTTTGTGTGAGGAGATACCGCGATGACGTCGTTCAACTCCGGGGCTCAACCCCAGAACCGTGCGCCTCAATCCATCGGCTTTTTGCTGCTGGACAATTTCACGCTGATTTCCCTGGCCTCCGCAGTCGAACCCCTGCGCATGGCCAACCAACTCTCCGGCCGCGAGCTGTATCGCTGGACGACGTTGAGTGTGGACGGAAACCAGGTGTGGGCCAGCGACGGTCTGCAAATCACCCCCGATGCTTCCATGCACAAAGCCCCGGCCCTGGACACCGTGATCGTCTGTGGCGGCGTGGGTATCCAGCGCACCGTGACCCGTGAACATGTGTCGTGGCTGCAAAGCCAGGCGCGCCAATCCCGTCGCCTTGGCGCGGTGTGCACCGGCAGCTGGGCCCTGGCCTGCGCCGGCCTGCTGGACGGGTTTGATTGCAGCGTGCACTGGGAATGCCTGGCGTCGATGCAGGAAGCCTTTCCCCGCGTGGCCATGAGCACACGCCTGTTCACCCTCGACCGCAACCGCTTCACCAGCTCCGGCGGCACCGCGCCGCTGGACATGATGCTGCACCTGATCAGCCGCGACCACGGCCGTGAATTGTCGGCGGCGATCTCCGAGATGTTTGTGTACGAGCGCATCCGCAACGAACAGGATCACCAGCGTGTGCCGCTCAAGCACATGCTTGGCACCAACCAGCCGAAGTTGCAGGAAATCGTCGCGCTGATGGAGGCCAACCTGGAAGAGCCGATCGACCTCGATGAACTGGCGGTGTACGTAGCGGTTTCCCGGCGTCAACTGGAGCGGTTGTTCCAGAAATACCTGCACTGTTCGCCGTCGCGCTACTACCTCAAGTTGCGCCTGATCCGTGCGCGGCAGTTGCTCAAGCAAACGCCGATGTCGATCATCGAAGTGGCGTCGGTGTGCGGGTTTGTCTCCACGCCGCACTTCTCCAAGTGCTACCGCGAATACTTCGGCATTCCGCCGCGGGATGAGCGTGTGGGTTCCAACACCACGCAGCAGGTAGCGATGATGCCGATTCCGCAGGCGCTGGTGTTGTCACCGTTGTCCGGGCCGTTGTCGGCGTTGAGCCAGGCCAGGAATGAGTCGACTTTCGCGAGTGTAAGGCTTTAGACCGAGCCGCCTGCATTCGCGAGCAAGCCCGCTCCCACACTTGACCGCGTTTTTTCAGTAGGAACGCGGTCGAATGTGGGAGCGGGCTTGCTCGCGAATGCGGTATATCAGGCGCCAGAGTTCTGCCGAAATTGCACCAGCGCCGGCAACAACTGCTTGTCGATCGCCTGCCTCACCGCCGGCAAGATCGTCGCGCTGCCGGTGTACATCTGCTCAACCATACCCTTGAGCGCCTTGGCCCGCGCCGCGCTCAAGCCGCGCACCGCACACTCGCAAGCCTGCTCGGCGGTAGCGCCGCTGGACACCTCGAAACCCAACGACCGCAGCTGGCCCAGCAGGTCATCCTGGTCAATCAAATCCGCGTGCATCATGACGTTAATCCTTGTTAGGGGAGCGGGGGGATTGAAGTCGATTCTGGTAGGCCATCACCGAGTCGGCAAGGCCTGAATGCATGAATGTCCGGCACACCTATGAACAGGTCGTTTTCGGCTAACTCGCAAGGCAGGGGAGTGTGCACACTGGCATCAAGCAAGCAGCTTGAAGGTTTGGTCACCCTCGGGATGCGCCGCTCACACAAAGCACTCTGCCCCGATCCTGTAACGGCTGGATCGGGGCAGAGTGCTTT
>NZ_JACARZ010000076.1:0-40573 GCF_013386315.1 Pseudomonas sp. P7779
AGAATAAGCCACCCGAGCAGCCCCAACCCCAAGCCCCTCCCGAAACGCCAAATAATGCTTCAACACCTGCACCGGCGCCTCAATCTGCGGATAGTGCCCAATATTCGCCAGCAACACCGTATCCGCGTGCGGCACCAGCTCACGATAACGCTGAACCATATGCCCCCCGGAAATCGGATCAACCTCCCCATCGATCACCCGCAACGGCACCTCCCCCCGCTGCATGGCCGCCACCCATCGATCCCGCTGCCGCCGACGCTGAGGAATATACGCAATCAACTTGTGCAAAATCCGCGGCCCATCCTGGCTCTCGATCAAGCTCCAGAAATCATCCAGCGCACTCTCACTGGGCCGAGTCGCCGGCCCGAAAATCTGCCCAAAACTGTTAGCAAGGGCATTACGCCCAAACGCCCGCCCGATCATCCAACCCAATGGGCTCAGCAACAGCTTCTGCACCAACGCCGGACGATGCGTCTCCGGAAACAACCCACCGTTGAGAAACACACAACTGCCCATCCGAAACCGGCCTTCGTAATGCCGCGCCAACAACTCCTGCGCAACACTGTCACCGTAATCATGGGCCAGCACATGCACCGGCTGCTGCACCCAAAGATGCTCCAGCAACGCCTGTTGCAAGTCCGCCTGCTCCAGCAGGCAATAGGTGTGGTCCAGCGGCTTGGCCGAATCGCCAAACCCCAGCATGTCGCAGGTAATCACTTGATAGCGCTGGGCCAACGGCTGCCAGAGGTAATGCCAATCCCAACTGGCCGTGGGAAAACCATGGATCAGCAGCAACGGCTCGCCCTGCCCCGCCACCCAGTACCGAATGGTGCGGCCGCGAAACTCAAAGCTCTGGGCACGCTGGCGCCAGATGCGCAGCGGGATCTCGGCGAGTGGCATCAGCTTTTATACCCGGGGTCGAGTGCATCGAGTTTGCGCAGCAACGCCGGCCACGCCAGCGCGCCGCCCATGCCCTGAGCGCTTTTGGTGACCCCAGCGATCATCGCCCGGGCACCGGCCAATATCTGCGGCGCAATGCTGATCAGTTCAGCGCCACCGTTCTGCGCCATCACCTGGATATCGCAGGTGCGCTGGAAGATGAACATCATCAGGAACGTATCGGCGATGCTCCCACCACAAGTCAGCAAACCGTGGTTGTGCAGCATCAGGAAATTGTTTTCGCCAAGGTCGGCCTGCAAGCGGGCCTTTTCCTCGTGGTTCAGCGCGACACCTTCGTAGGCGTGATAGGCCAGGCTGGACAGCACAAACAGTGATTGCTGGCTGATGGGCAGCACGCCCTGCTTCTGCGCGGAGACGGCAATGCCGGAAGCGGTGTGGGTGTGCAGCACGCAGACCACATCGTGCCGCACTTCGTGCACCGCACTGTGAATGGTGTACCCGGCAGGGTTGACCTCGTAGGGACTGTCCATCAGCTTGTTGCCGGCCTGATCGACCTTCACCAGGCTCGACGCGGTGATCTCGTGGAACATCAGCCCGTAGGGGTTGATCAGGAAGTCTTCGGTGCCCGGCACCTTGGCCGAGATGTGGGTGAAAATCAGGTCGTCCCAACCATGCATCGCCACCAGGCGATAGCACGCGGCGAGGTCGACGCGGGCCTGCCATTCGGCCGCGCTGACCTGGTCTTTTACACTGTGTGTCGATTGAACAGTGGCTAGGCTCACGGCAATGACCTCCTTGGCGCGCTTATTATTGTTTTTTTGAGTGAAGAGGCAGTCTAGTCAGACCTCGAGGCCGCCGTAGTTGCATTGGCAGCCAGCTTGATGACCGAACGGGTCAGTCCTGAGGATAGTTCGATTTTGTTCTGCGCGTGTCAGAGAAGCGACGCCAATAAAGGCGCGGCGAACAGGTTGAGCAAGCCGGTCAGCACCATTACCAGGCCCGCCACGGAGCCTTCCTCACCGCCCACCTCATGAGCCCGGCTGACACCCGCGCCATGAGCGCCCACGCCAAACAATGCGCCACGGGCCAATGGCGTGCGCAACGGCAACCACTTGAGCAGTACGCCGCCGAGCATGGCGCCAAACACCCCGGTGAACATCACGAACACCGCCGTCAGTTCCGGCACGCCGCCCAGGTCGGAAGACACCGGCATGGCGAACGGGGTGGTGATCGAACGGGGCACCAACGACATCGTCACCAAGCTGTCGAGCGCCAAGGCTTTGGCCAGGCCATACGAAGTGGCGATGGACGCTGCGCTGCCCGCCACCATCCCCAGCAACAACGCTGACCAATGACGCATCAGCAACTGGCGCTGTTGCCAGATCGGAATGGCGAACGCCACGGTCACCGGGCCCAGCACCAGCATCAGCCAGTGGGTGTCGGTGGAGTATTCGGCATAGGCCGTCTTCATCGGCACGGCCACGGCCAGTAACAGCGCGGGCACCAGGATCAGCGGCGACAGCAGGTAACGCCCGGTGCGCCGGTAGATCCACCGGCTGAAGCCGTAGGCACCGAGGGTCAGCGCCAGCCAGAACATCGGCATCAGCTCAAGCTTCATGGCGCAGCTTCCAGCGGCAGACGAATTCCACGGTAAACGCAGTCACCAGCATCACCGACAAGGTGCTGAAGCCGATGACCAACATGATCCGCCAGCCGTCGTGCTTTACCAGGCCACCGTAGTCCAAAAGGCTCATCAAGGCAGGAATAAAGAACAGCAGCATCTCGGCCATCAGTACACCGGCGCCCAGTTGCAGAGCCGCCGGTTTTACCAGGCCGGTGGCGAAGGTCAGCAACAACAGGCCCAGGCCGACCACACCACCGGGAATAGGCCAGCTCAGCCAGGCGGCCAATTGGCAGCCCAGAAAATATATGGCCAGCAGGATGATCAGTTCAGTCAACAACCGACCGACGAATTTGAAGGTGAAACGTTTCATGAGCTTTGGGTCCTCGCAGGGCTCCCATTTTAAAGAGGCCCCTGGCATCCCCACAGCGAATTGTTAGACTGCAAGCTATTCCAAACTGGAATCATGTCGATGGAATTTAAACAACTGCGCAGTTTTGTCGAAGTGATACACCGCGGCGGCTTTACCCAGGCCGGCAAAACCCTGCACATCAGCCAATCCGCCGTCAGCAAGCAGGTGGCACAACTGGAGCAAAGCCTGGGCACGCCGCTGCTGGATCGCCTGGGTTCGCAGATTCGCCTGACGGCTGCCGGACAAGTGGTGCTGCAGCGGGCGGAGGCCATGCTGCGCCAGCAAACCGAATTGCTCAGTGAGCTGGATGACTTGAATCAGTTGACCCGTGGCGAGTTGCGCATGGGCTTGCCGCAGTTGGGCGGTGACACGTTGTTCGCCGGGCTGTTTGCCGAATACCGCCGCCGTTATCCGAACGTCACCATTCAATTGCTGGAAGGCGGCAGCCGCAATATCGAGCAGGCGATCTTGAGCGGAGAGCTGGAAGTGGGCGGCAGCCTGATGCCCAGCGACCCGGCATTCGCCTGGCAGGCATTCTGCGATGAACCGCTGGATGCCCTGCTGCCGATGGACCATCCATTGGCCGATAACGCGCAGATCCGCCTGGAGGAGTTGGCTGACACGCCGTTCCTGATGTATCAGCGCAGTTTTGTGTTGAACGACCGCCTGCTACAGGCCTGTCAGCAATTGGGCTTTACCCCGAAGGAAAGCGGGCGCAGTGGCCAGGCGGATTTTCTCGCCGCATTGGTGGCCGCCGGCCAAGGCGTGGTGCTGCTGCCCAGCGTAGTAGCCCGGGGCCTGATAAGGCCCGGCGTGGTGCGCCTGACGCTCAAGGCGCCGGAATACCTGCGCTGGGACATTGCCTTTATCTGGCGTGAGGGTGCCTACCTGTCGAAAGCCGCCCAGGCCTGGCTGGCGTTATTGCGCGAGTTCCCGGTCAACCGCGCAGTGCAGTGACCAACTCGGCCAGCCACGGCTCGGCGTCGGCTTCCGGGGTCACGCTTTCGCTGGCGTCCAGGCGCAGCATCGGCAGCACTTCGTGCACGCCCAACTCGGCAAACAGCTCGCGCATTTGCTCGCCGCCGCCGCAGAACGTGTCGCCATAGCTGGCGTCGCCCAGGCCGATCACCGCGCCGGGCAAGCCTCGCCAGGCGGCCGGCAGTTGGTCGCGAATGGTCGAGTAAAGCGGCTGCAGGTTGTCGGGCAGTTCGCCCATGCCAGTGGTGGACGTCACGGCCAGGAAGGCTTCCGGAGCAAAGCCCTGTACGTCGGCGAGGGTTGCCCGCGGGTTGTGCCAGGCGTCGAAGCCGGCAGCGTTGAGGATGCTTGCAGCATGACGGGCGACTTCTTCAGCCGTGCCGTACACCGAGCCGGAAAGGATGGCGACTTTCATCAATCTGATCCTGTAGCTGACTAAAAGCCTGGGATATTAACAGCTGGGGCCCATGGACAGGCTGCCGGCATGTCTTAAACTGCAAACTCCAACTACAAGCCATGGACCGCTCAATGATTAACGCCAAGCTGATGCAACTGGTGATCAACGCTTCCAACGACGGCATCGTTATCGCCGAGCGCGAAGGCAAGGACAAGCCACTGATTTATGTGAACCCGGCCTTCGAGCGCATGACTGGCTACACCCTCGACGAAATCCTCTATCAGGACTGCCGCTTCCTGCAATCGGGCGATCGTGACCAGCCGGGGCTGATGGCGATTCGCGAAGCCCTGGAGAGTGGCGGCGCCTGCCGGGAAATCCTGCGCAATTACCGCAAGGACGGCACGCATTTCTGGAACGAGCTGTCGTTATCGACGGTTTATAACCCGGCCGACAAGCAGACCTACTTTGTCGGTGTGCAGAAGGATGTGACCGTTCAGGTCAAGGCCCAGCAGCGTGTCGCGCAACTGGAAGCCCAGTTGGCTGACCTCAAGGCGGAGCTTGCGGCACTCAAGGCGACGAGCGGATCTAACAAAAACTAGAAAACGCGGTCTTTAAAGAGATAATGGCGTTTTAATACCTTTTTCTTGAGCAAGATCAATGCAACGCGACGCGCTTTTGACGCAGGACGAGCTGGATTTTATTCAGACCATGCACCATAACCCGCAACTCAATGTGCGGGACGCGTCGTCGAGCCTGACGGTCAATGGCGGTGCGCAGATTCGTGATCTGCTCACCCGCCTGGCCGCCCATGACCATGTCACCCTCCAGGCCCAATTCGACAACCAGCAAATGACGTTTCCGCTGCAATTGGTGGAAGACGAGTTTCATGCCGTGCATCTGCGGCTGGGTGTACCGAGTATTTTCGAAGACGGGCCGATGATCCGCCCGTGGCGCCTGGCGCTCGAAGAGCCGGTACCCCTGGAAAACATCAAGGGCCAGCCCGGTGCGCTGTGGGTGCATGAGGTGTCATTCAAGGGATTGCTGGTGGAAATTCGCGGGCGGATCAAGGCGCCAAGAACCTTTTCGCTGTGGTTCAGTCCGTCCGGGTACGAGCGCATTTCGGTGCGGGGCACGCTGGAACGGGAAACTGCCCGAGGATTGTTCGCCTACCGCCTGAGCCAGAACGATGTGGATGAGACCGAGCGCCTGCGCCAGTTTATCCTGCAGCAACATCGCCTGTTTCACCCAGAAGTCCACGCCTGAAGTCAGGTATCCAGGTTACCGCGCAGAAACTGCTGCAAGCGGCGCTGCATCAATCGCCCTTCGTTACCCAGGCAGCCAACGGATGAACCCGCCAGTTGTTCCTGCGCCAACTCCGCCGCATCGCCGGCCAGCAACAGCGGGCAATCCAGGGTCAGGGCCAGCCGTTCAAGGCGCCGAGGCAAGCCATTGGCCGGAGAGTGATTGGAGAACACCACAAGGGCTTGTGGCCTGGTTTTTTCACAGACAAGGGTCAATTCATCCATCGGCTGGCCCACAGCCAGAACCTTGACCGCCAACTCGTCACCGCTCATCAACAGGCCTGCGACCAACAACTCCAGCTCTCGGCACTCCCCCGCAATGGCCGCCAGCAATACCCGTGGCGCCGCTGAGGCACAGCCTATCTGCAGGCGTTTCCAGGTTCGGCTGCGCAGAAATCCATCAAAAAACAGCCATTCACTGGTTTGTCCAAACAACCCCTGATGTCGCAACAGTTGCTGCCAGAGGGGCATCAGGATGTCCTGGAACACCACCGCGACCGGGTAGGCAGCGAAAATCTGGCCATACAACCGGTCCAGTTGCCGGTCGTCGAAGGCACCGACGGCCGTTCGCAACTGCGCCTGCCATTGGGCCCATTCATGCTCTGCACCTGCCGGCGAAGCAGCCGCCGCTTCGACTTGATGATCGTCGCGCGCGAGGATCTTGCCGACCTTGCTCACGGCCACGCCACGCTCGATCCAGTCAAGAATGCGATGAACGGTCTCGATATCGGTGCGCGAATACAGGCGGTGCCCACTTTCGGTGCGAACCGGGTGGATCAGCCCGTAACGCCGTTCCCAGGCACGCAAGGTGACAGGGTTGATGCCTGTCAATCTCGCGACTTCGCGAATCGGAAACAGCTCATCGGAATCGGCAGGGTTGCCAAGGGCCATGTCGGGACGTGGAGCAGTCATTACAGACATCAGGGCATCAATATACTGTCAGGAACTTGGATCCCATTTAACGCCCATACAGCTGTCCGATTCAAGGTCTTCGACAAGCCGACCAATGTCGCTGGTGTATTTCTGCAAAACAGGAATAATCCTTGCCTGTTTTTTCAACGTGGCTGCTTACCCCGCAGCTTCGTTCGTGCGCCGCCTACCCGGCCCAGTGCACCTGATCCTTATGGAGATACACAATGTCTACCTCCCCCGTCACCCTGATGGTTGCGCGCCGCGTGGCCAAGGGTCGCTATGAAGAGTTGATGGCCTGGCTGCGCGAAGGCGAGCAATTGGCCACGGACTTCCCCGGTTACCTGGGTTCAGGCGTGCTTGCACCGCCGCCCAACGATGACGAGTTCCAGATTATTTTCCGCTTCGCCGACGAAAAAACCCTGCATGCGTGGGAGTTTTCCGCCTCCCGTGGTGCATGGCTCGGGCGTGGCAGTGAGCTGTTTGCTGCGCCGTCGGAGCATCGCGTACGCGGTATCGACGGCTGGTTTGGCGCCGCCGCCGCACGTCCGCCGCGCTGGAAGCAGGCCGTGGCCATCTGGCTGGCATTTTTCCCGGTGTCGCTGCTGTTCAACTTCGGCCTTGAGCCGCTGCTCAGCGAGTTGGGGTTGTTGAGCCGTGTGCTGGTCAGCACCCTCGCGCTCACGCCATTGATGGTTTACTTCTTTATTCCGTTGTCGACCCACCTGCTGGCCGGTTGGCTGCATCCGGCGCCAGCCCGGGTAAAGGCCACCGAAGCCGCTGCTTGAGTACAAGGGAGGCCGCTCGCTGGTATAGTTTTAGCCTGCCAGCGATTCGAGCCTCCCATGTCTTCAACACCCGCCCCGATCCTGATCACCGGTGCCGGCCAGCGCGTCGGCCTGCATTGCGCCCAGCGCCTGCTGGACGAAGGGCAGCCAGTGATTTTCAGCTACCGCAGCGAACGTCCCGGCGTGCAAGCCTTGCGCGAACGCGGTGCGATCGGTGTGTTTGCCGACTTCTCCAATGAGACCGGTATTCTCGCCTTCATCGACGAACTGAAGACGCACACCCAAAGCCTGCGGGCGATCATTCATAATGCCTCGGCCTGGGAAGCGGAAGCGCCCGGCGACGAGAGCCGCGCCTTTACCGACATGTTCAGCGTGCACATGCTTGCGCCGTACCTGATCAACCTGCATTGTGCTTACCTGCTCCAACGCTCCACGCCTGCGGATATCGTGCACATCAGCGATGACGTGACCCGCAAGGGCAGCCGCCAGCACATTGCCTACTGCGCCACCAAGGCCGGGCTCGACAGCCTGACCTTGTCGTTTGCCGCGCAGCTTGCACCGGATATCAAGGTGAACGGCATTGCCCCGGCAATGGTGATGTTCAACGAGGGCGACGACGCGGCTTACCGCGCCAAGGTCCTGGCCAAGGCGGCACTGGGCATCGAGCCCGGCCCCGAGGTGATTTACCAGAGCGTGCGCTACCTGCTGGATAACCCGTATGTCACCGGTACCACCCTGACCGTCAATGGCGGGCGGCATATCAAGTAAGCCGTTTGCGAGGATGTTGTATGACTTTGTCCCTGCCCCACCACTACCGCGAGATCCTCAAGGGCCTGGGTGAAGACCCCGAGCGCGAGGGTTTGCTCGACACGCCAAAGCGTGCCGCCAAGGCCATGCAGTACCTGTGTCACGGCTACGAGCAGAACCTGGAAGAAATCGTCAACGGTGCGCTGTTTGCCTCCGACAACGACGAGATGGTGATCCTCAAGGACATCGAGCTGTATTCGCTGTGCGAGCATCATCTGCTGCCCTTTATCGGCAAGGCCCATGTGGCCTATATTCCGACCGGCAAGGTGCTCGGCCTGTCGAAGCTGGCGCGTATCGTCGACATGTTCGCCCGTCGCCTGCAGATCCAGGAAAACCTCACGCGGGAAATCGCCGACGCCATCCAGACGGTGACCCAGGCCGCCGGCGTGGCGGTGGTGATCGAAGCCAGGCACATGTGCATGATGATGCGCGGTGTCGAAAAACAGAATTCAACCATGAACATCTCGGTGATGCTCGGCGCCTTCCGCGAGTCGAACACCACGCGCATGGAGTTCCTGCAACTGATTGGACGGAGCAAGTAGCAATGCCACAACTTCAGCCAGGCATGGCGCGCATCCGGGTCAAGGACCTGTGCCTGCGCACGTTTATCGGGATCAACGAGGATGAAATCCTCAACAAGCAGGATGTGTTGATCAACCTGACCATCCTGTATGCCGCCCAGGAAGCCGTGCGCGACAACGACATCGACCACGCGCTGAACTACCGCACCATCACCAAGGCGATCATCGCCCATGTGGAAGGCAATCGCTTTGCCCTGCTGGAGCGCCTGACCCAGGAGATCCTCGACCTGGTGATGAGCAATACATCGGTGCTGTACGCCGAAGTCGAAGTCGACAAACCCCATGCGTTGCGTTTTGCCGAATCGGTGTCGATCACCCTGGCGGCCAGTCGCTAACCCTTACCTTTGCAGTGAGCATCATGAACGATCAACAACGCCTCGAACTCGAA
Source organism: Pseudomonas sp. P7779 (assembly GCF_013386315.1). Classification (NCBI taxonomy): domain Bacteria; kingdom Pseudomonadati; phylum Pseudomonadota; class Gammaproteobacteria; order Pseudomonadales; family Pseudomonadaceae; genus Pseudomonas; species Pseudomonas sp. P7779. The sequence continues at coordinate 9,083 of NZ_JACARZ010000076.1, forward strand.
GCTGCCGCCTTCCGCCGGCTGGTGGCCCACCTGGACAGCCGCAAGGATGTTCAGAACATCGACCTGATGAACCTCTCGGGCTTCTGCCGCAACTGCTTGTCCAAGTGGTACAAGGCCGAGGCCGACGAGCGCCAGATCGAGCTGAGCCTCGATGACGCCCGTGAAGTGGTGTACGGCATGCCGTACGCCGAGTGGAAAGCCCAATACCAGCAAGAAGCCAGTGCCGAACAGCAAGCGGCATTCGCCAAAGGAAAACCCCATGACTGACCTGAACACCCTGCGCGCCAGCCTCAACAGTGGCAAACATGTTTTTGCCGATACCCTGGCCTTTGTAGCTGCCGGTTACGACTACCAGCCACAAGCGTTCACCAATGGCAGCGTGGAAAACGCGGCCGGGCAGAACGAAGGTTCGTGCAAGACCCTGGGCCTGGCGCTGCTGGAAGGCTTGAGCGACCATGAAGCGCTGTTGGCGTTTGGCGAGCATTACCGTTCGGTGCTGGCCACGCCTGAAGGCAGTGACCATGGCAACATTCGTGCGCTGATCGAGCATGGGTTGGCGGGTGTGAAGTTTGCCGCACAGCCACTGACCCGCAAATCCTGAGTCAGACATAGATCAAAATGTGGGAGCGGGCTTGCTCGCGAAAGCAGAGTGTCAGTCAATACATCGGGTGACTGACACACCGCTTTCGCGAGCAAGCCCGCTCCCACATTTGGACTGCGGTGATCATCAAATCCCGTGCATAAAAAAACCGGCCTCGCAGCCGGTTTTTTTGTTTCTACGGTTTAGAACGAAGCGTCCTTCAAACCGTCGAGGTAACGCTCGGCATCCAGTGCCGCCATGCAACCGGCGCCGGCGGAGGTGATCGCCTGGCGGTACACGTGGTCGGCCACGTCACCGGCAGCGAAGATACCTTCGATGTTGGTGGCAGTCGCATTGCCTTCACGGCCGCCCTGCACGATCAGGTAACCGTCTTTGGCATCCAGCACGCCTTCGAACAACGAGGTGTTCGGAGTGTGGCCGATGGCGATGAACACGCCGTCGACTTTCAGCTCGTCGAAGCTGCCGTCGTTGTTCTTCAGGCGAGCACCGGTCACGCCCATGTTGTCGCCCAGGACTTCATCCAGGGTGGCGTTGAGCTTGAGGATGATCTTGCCTTCGGCCACGCGGGCATGCAGCTTGTCGATCAGGATCTTCTCGGCGCGGAAGGTCTCGCGGCGGTGAACCAGGGTCACGGTGCTGGCGATGTTGGCCAGGTACAGCGCTTCTTCCACCGCGGTGTTGCCGCCACCGACCACAGCCACTGGCTTGTTGCGGTAGAAGAAACCGTCGCAGGTTGCGCAGGCGGAAACGCCCTTGCCCATGAACGCTTCTTCCGACGGCAGGCCCAGGTAACGAGCGCTGGCGCCGGTGGCGATGATCAGCGCGTCACAGGTGTACACGCCGCTGTCGCCGGTCAGGCTGTAAGGCTTCTTGGAGAAGTCGACCTTGTTGATGTGATCAAACACGATCTCGGTTTCGAAACGCTCGGCGTGCTCTTTCATGCGCTCCATCAGCACCGGGCCGGTCAGGCCGTGGACGTCGCCCGGCCAGTTGTCGACTTCAGTGGTGGTGGTCAACTGACCGCCCGCTTGCATGCCGGTGATCAGCAACGGCTTGAGGTTGGCCCGGGCAGCGTAGACGGCAGCGCTGTAACCGGCAGGGCCGGAACCGAGAATAATCACTCGCGAATGACGGGTATCAGACATGACTCACTCCTATCGACCGCCCGGACTACAGAACGGCTGGAATAAAAAAGGACCGCGAAGCACTTGGGGAAGGCTTGAACTCGCAGATCCTGAAAATAATGGGTGCAGCGTATAGAGGGAGGCAAGATTAAGGAAATACGGATTAACAATCCAGCTCATAGGTGGTCTCTATCCCATGCCCTCTATTAATCGACACCTTTGTTACCGTTAATGTCGCGATGCGGGCCGTGCTTTCCCGGTACTCCCAAAGCCGGTAAGGTCGGCGCGTTCGCCCCTATTGCCCGGAGTTATCCATGCCCGCCCCCGTTCTTTCAGGCCCACAGTACCTGCGCGAAGGTCTCAAACTGGTACTCAGCCCCGGCCTGCGGCTGTTTGTGCTGCTGCCGCTGGCAATCAACCTGATCCTGTTCGTCGGATTGATCTACTTCGCCGGCCATCAGTTCAGCCTGTGGGTCGACACGCTGATGCCGACCCTGCCGAGCTGGCTGAGCTTCCTCAATTACCTGCTGTGGCCTTTATTTGTGGTGCTGGTGGTGCTGATGGTGTTTTTCACCTTCACCATGCTCGCCAACATCATTGCCGCGCCGTTCAACGGCTTTCTGTCGGAAAAGGTCGAAGTGGTGGTGCGCGGCACCGATGATTTCCCGGCGTTCAGCTGGGGCGAACTGGCGGCCATGGTCCCGCGCACCCTGGCCCGGGAAATGCGCAAACTGGGTTACTTCCTGCCCCGGGCCATCGGCCTGTTTATCCTGTCGTTCATCCCGGTGGTCAATCTGGTGGCAGCACCGCTGTGGCTGCTGTTTGGTGTGTGGATGATGGCGATCCAGTACATCGACTACCCGGCGGACAACCACAAGCTGGGCTGGAACGAAATGCTCGCCTGGCTGCGCCAGAAGCGCTGGCAGAGCATGAGTTTTGGCGGCATCGTCTACCTGGTGCTGCTGGTGCCAGTGGTCAACCTGCTGATGATGCCGGCGGCGGTGGCCGGGGCGACGTTGTTCTGGGTGCGTGAGCAGGGCGCCGAGGCCATGGCCATTAAAAAGGCCTGAGCCGTCACAAATCCATCATCCAAAAGACACAATGACGACATGGCCCACGCCGACACTGTGGGTCATGACGACAGCTTCGCTCCACATCACCCTGATCACCGAAACCTTCCCGCCAGAGATCAACGGGGTGGCCAATACCCTCGGCCGCCTGTGTGACGGTTTGCGCGCGCGCGGGCATCAAGTCGAACTGGTTCGCCCGCGCCAGGGCAGCGACCAGAGCCGGCCCAGCGACGACGGCCTGATGCTCTGTCGCGGCTGGCCGCTGCCGGGCTACCCGGGGCTGCAATGGGGCCAGTCGTCGATGCACAAGCTGTTGCGGCGCTGGACCCGCCAGCGCCCGGATGTGTTGTATATCGCCACGGAAGGCCCGCTGGGTTTGTCGGCGCTGCGGGCGGCGCGGCGCCTGGGGATCAGCGTGGTGAGTGGCTTCCACACCAACTTCCAGCAGTATTCCAACCAGTACGGCCTGGGCATGCTGAGCCGGGTGCTGACCCACTATCTGCGCTGGTTCCATAACCGCTCGACCCTGACCCTGGTGCCCAGCGCCAGCCAGCGACTGGAGCTGGAGCGGCGCCATTTCGAGCGCCTGGGCATGCTCGCGCGCGGTGTCGACAGCCAGCTGTTTCACCCGGCCAAACGCGACCCAGCCCTGCGTGAGCAGTGGGGGCTGAGCGATGAAGACATCGCCGTGCTGCACGTCGGACGCCTGGCCCAGGAAAAAAATCTCGGGCTGCTCAAGCGCTGCTTCGACTCGCTGCAAACCACTTACCCACAGCGCCGGTTGAAACTGATCATTGTCGGCGATGGCCCCCAACGGACAATGCTTGAGAAATCGCTGCCTCAGGCAATTTTTTGCGGTACCCGACGCGATGAGGAGCTGGCTCGGCACTACGCCTCAGGGGATCTGTTCCTGTTCCCCAGCCTGACCGAAACCTTTGGCAATGTAGTGTTAGAGGCCATGGCCGCAGGGTTGGGGGTGGTGGCTTACGACCAGGCAGCTGCAACCCAGCATATTCGCCATGGTTACAACGGTGTGCTGGCGATGCCTGGGGACGAGGAGGCATTTTGTGATGCCGCCAACTGGTTGTTGGAGGAGCGTGAAAGTTTGCGCAGGGTCAGGCTCAATGCCCGACAACACGCCAGTCGCCAGGGCTGGCCGGCAATTATTGAGCAGTTTGAAAGCAAGTTACTGGATGTATGCAGGGGCATATCGAGTGTGTACAAAGTCAGCAGCAACACTATGAATGTCTAGTATTCGATGTAGATATTTTTGATCTGCCCAAGCGAACACCCTTGAATGACCAGTAGACAAGCCAACTCAGTGCTGCGTGAGGGGGAATGTTGCGAGTTGCAGTTGGGAACTAGTGCGCAGGTGAACGCCACAACATCAGTGGCGGTTGTTCAGGGTCATAGGAAGAACCAGCCATAAAGCCCAAATACTCTTAGATAAAATATGTGGAGTTCTCCCATGTCGATGCCACTCAACAGCATCCAGCCTTCGTCGTTCAGTCTGCCTCCTGCGCCTTCGGGCTTAGAGAACGGGGGTATTCGCGGCAAGCGGCCTGACGATCAACAAGCAGGCCTCCTTGCATTGCAGCAGCAGCAGAAGCAGCAGGAGCAGGAAAAAAACCAGCTGAAGTTTTAATACAACTCAAGGCAACTTGGCAAAAATGCCTGGAAACTGGTTCCAGGCATTTTTTGCAGCCACGCAGTTAAACGTGTGCGCGTCAAACGAGGGTCGTCAACGCCTCACGACTGAACGGCAGGATGTCGCCTTCACGGCCTTCGCGAACCTTCAGTGCCCAATCCGGATCCACCAGCAGCGCACGACCCACAGCGACCAGGTCGAACTCGTCGTTGTTCAGGCGCTCCAGCAGTTTTTCCAGGCTGGCGGGTTGCGCCACTTTATCGGTGTTGACCATGAACTGCAGGAACTCGCCGTCCAGGCCGACGCTGCCCACGGTGATGGTCGGCTTGCCGCTGAGCTTGCGGGTCCAGCCGGCCAGGTTCAGCTCGGAGCCTTCGAATTCCGGCTCCCAGAAACGGCGGGTGGAGCAGTGGAAAATATCCACGCCGGCGTCAGACAGCGGCTTGAGGAATTCACCCAAGGCTTCCGGGGTTTGCACCAGGCGCGCGGTGTAGTCCTGCTGCTTCCACTGGGAGAAACGCAGGATGATCGGGAAGTCCGGCCCCACGGCGGCGCGGACGGCCTGGATCAATTCGATGGCGAAACGCGAACGGTTGGCCAGGCTGCCGCCGTATTCGTCGGTGCGCTGGTTGGTGCCTTCCCAGAAGAACTGGTCCACCAGGTAGCCATGGGCGCCGTGGATTTCAACGCCGTCCATGCCGATGCTCTGGGCATCCTTGGCAGCCTGGGCGAACGCGGCGATCACGTCCTTGATGTCTTGCACGGTCATGCCGTGGACGACGACATTGCCGTCCTTGAGTTTTTCGGTGGGGCCGTAAGCCGGGACGCTGGCATCCGGCTCGGTGCCGATGCGCCGCACGCTGCCCACATGCCACAGTTGCGGAACGATCTTGCCGCCTTCGGCATGTACCGCGTCGACTACTTTCTTCCAGCCGGCCAGGGCGGCTTCACCGTAGAAGTGCGGGACGTTCGGGTAGCCGTTGGAAGCCGGGTGGCCGACCACGGTACCTTCGGTGATGATCAGGCCGACACCGGCGGCGGCGCGGCGGCGGTAGTACTCGATCACTTTGGAGTTGGGCACGCCACCCGGAGAAAAGGAACGGGTCATCGGCGCCATGACCACGCGACTCGGCAGTTGCAGTGCACCGAGCTGGAACGGTTTGAACAAAGCTTGGACAGGCATGGGAGCACTCCATCGGAAAGGAATTTATGATGTGGATAATATGGAGTGTGCAGCGTGTTGGATAGCACTATTGATTGGGGTGATTAAGGGGTAAAAGCGGGAGGGCATGGGGCTGCTTCGCAGCCCAGCGGGAGCAAGCTCCCTCGCCACAGCAAGCTCCCTTGCCATAGGAAACTCCCTGCCACAGGAAGCTCCCTTGCCACAGAAACTCACTCGAGAATGCTGAAAGTATCAGCTCAATGCTTTTTCGATCGCCTGAATAATGGAGGGGTCATCCGGCGGTGTACGCGGCGAGAAACGCGCCAGCACCCGGCCGTCCTTGCCCAACAGGAATTTCTCGAAGTTCCAGGTGATGTCCCCGGGAAATTCGGCGCCCTCGCCCGCCAGCAATCGATACAGCTGGTGGCGATCGTGGCCATTCACCTCAAGCTTGCTGCCCAGGGGAAAGGTCACGCCGTAGTTGAGGCTGCAGAATTCCTGGATTTCTTCTTCAGTACCCGGTTCCTGCCCGGCAAATTGATTGCACGGCAGCCCGAGTACGGTGAAACCCTGGTCTTTGTATTGCTGATAGAGGTTTTCCAGCGCGGCGTACTGTGGGGTCAACCCACATTTGGAGGCGACGTTGACCACCAGCACGACTTGCCCCTTGAAGGGCGCCAGAGGCAGCTCCTGACCATCCAGGGCTTTGAGTTTAAGGTCGTGGAAAGCACTCATGACGAACTCCAGATATCCCATGTTCTTCGTAACGGCCATTCGAGATTACAGCCGCCAAGTCGGCAAGAATAGCCGCCAAATGAAAAAGGCGCCCGAAGGCGCCTTTTTCCAACTGACAGAGCGTCGCTCAGTCAATTAATGGTGGTGACCACCTTCGCCGTGCACGTGGCCGTGGGCCACTTCTTCCTGGGAAGCGTCACGGATAGCGACGATCTTCACCTGGAAGTTCAGGCGCTGGCCAGCCAGCGGGTGGTTGCCGTCGACGGTCACGTCGTCGCCGTCCAGGTCACGGATGGTGACGATTTGCATCTGGCCGTCCGGAGCGGAAGCGTGGAACTGCATGCCCACTTCCAGCTCGTCGACACCTTCGAACATGCTGCGGCTCAGGGTGCTGACCAGTTCGGCAGCGTATTCGCCGTAGGCATCTTCAGGTTCTACGGCAACGGTCAGTTCGTCACCGACCTCTTTGCCTTCCAGGGCCTTTTCCAGGCCCGGGATGATGTTACCTGCACCTTGCAGGTAGACCAGCGGCGCGCCGCCGGCAGAACTGTCGATGACCTCACCAGCGTCGTTGGTCAGGGTATAGTCAATGGAGACAGCCTTATTGGCGGCGATCGGCATGGGGCGAGACCTTTTGCAGAAGAATGAAGAACGGACAAGTCTAAACAAGGATTTGCCCGAAAGCGAACACAACCCGGACGGACGGGGTCGAACAACTGACCCGACGGTCGTCGGATTTCACCAGGACGAAGACCGGCACTGGGTCGTCGAGCTTTCCTGCGGCCACACCCAGCACCTGCGCCACCAGCCACCCTGGCAATCCCGGGCCTGGGTCACGGACCCGGCGCAACGCCTTGAAAAAATAGACAAGCCCTTTACGTGCGGCTGGTGTGCGCAAGGCTCAGATAAAGATAACCTTGGCACCTGATTCCCGGTAGGCAGCCAGCCATAGGCCGCCACCGAAGCCATGCACCTCCAGAGAATTCGCATGCAGACTTTTTTTATCGCGCCCACCGATTTTGGTGTGGGTCTGACCTCCATCAGCCTTGGGCTGGTGCGCACCCTTGAACGGGCCGGGCTGAAAGTCGGCTTCTTCAAACCGATTGCCCAACCGCACCCCGGCGACACCGGCCCCGAGCGCTCTACCGAGCTGGTGGCCCGCACCCACGGCCTGAAACCGCCCCAGCCTCTGGGCCTGGCCCATGTCGAACGGATGCTCGGCGACGGCCAGCTCGACGAGCTGCTGGAAGAAATCATCACCCTTTACCAGCAAGCCGCCGTGGGCAAGGACGTGCTGATCGTCGAAGGCATGGTGCCGACCCGCAGTGCCAGCTATGCGGCCCGGGTCAACCTGCACCTGGCCAAGAGCCTGGACGCCGAGGTGATCCTGGTCTCGGCCCCGGAAAACGAAGTGCTGACCGAACTCTCCGGCCGCGTGGAATTGCAGGCCCAGCTGTTCGGCGGCCCGAAAGACCCAAAAGTGCTGGGCGTGATCCTCAACAAAGTGCGCACCGACGAAAGCATGGAGGCGTTCTCGGCACGGCTCAAAGAACATTCGCCGTTGTTGCGCAGCGGCGATTTCCGCCTGTTGGGCTGCATCCCCTACCAACCGGAACTCAACGCCCCGCGCACCCGCGACGTGGCCGACCTGATGGGCGCGCAGATCCTCAATGCCGGTGATTACGAAACCCGGCGCATGACCAAGATCATCATCTGCGCCCGTACCATGCGCAACACCGTGGAGCTGCTCAAGCCCGGCGTATTGGTGGTGACACCCGGCGACCGCGACGACATCATCCTCGCCGTCAGCCTGGCCGCCATCAACGGCGTGCCGCTGGCCGGCCTGTTGCTGACCAGCGACACCCTGCCCGACCCACGGATCATGGACCTGTGCCGTGGCGCGTTCCAGGCCGGGCTGCCGGTGTTGTCGGTGAGCACCGGCTCGTATGACACCGCCAACCAGCTCAACAGCCTGAACAAGGAAATCCCGATTGATGACCGCGAACGTGCGGAGATCATCACCGACTTCGTCGCCAGCCACCTCGACGCCCGCTGGCTGCACCAACGCTGCGGCACGCCGCGGGAGATGCGCCTGTCGCCGGCGGTGTTCCGTTATCAACTGATCCAGCGCGCCCAGGCGGCCAACAAGCGCATCGTGTTGCCCGAAGGCAGCGAGCCGCTGACCGTGCAGGCCGCCGCCATCTGCCAGGCACGCGGGATCGCCCGTTGCGTACTGCTGGCCAAGCCGGCCGACGTGGAAGCCGTAGCCCGCGCCCATGGCATCGAGCTGCCCGAAGGCCTGGAGATTCTCGACCCCGACCTGATTCGCCAGCGCTACGTGGAGCCGATGGTGGCCCTGCGCAAAACCAAAAGCCTCAACGCGCCGATGGCCGAGCAGCAACTGGAAGACACCGTGGTGATCGCCACCATGATGCTCGCCCTGGATGAAGTGGACGGCCTGGTCTCCGGCGTCATCCACTCCACTGCCAATACCATTCGCCCGGCCTTGCAACTGATCAAGACCGCGCCGGGCTGCACCCTGGTCTCGTCGGTGTTTTTCATGCTGTTCCCCGAGCAAGTGCTGGTATACGGCGACTGCGTGATGAACCCGCACCCCAGCGCGGCGGAGCTGGCGGAAATCGCCCTGCAAAGCGCCGACTCGGCCGCCGCATTCGGTATCACGCCACGGGTGGCGATGATCAGTTACTCCAGCGGTGATTCGGCCACGGGCGAGGAGGTCGAGAAGGTCCGCGAAGCCACCCTGCTCGCCCACGAAGCCCAAAGCTCGCTGCTGATCGACGGCCCGTTGCAGTACGACGCCGCCGCCAACGAAAGCGTGGCCCGGCAACTGGCGCCCAACAGCCTGGTGGCGGGCAAGGCCACGGTGTTCGTGTTCCCGGATCTCAACACCGGCAACACCACCCACAAGGCCGTGCAGCGCAGTGCCGATTGCGTCAGCCTGGGCCCAATGCTGCAAGGCCTGCGCAAACCGGTGAACGACCTGCCCCGCGGGGCGCAGGTGGACGACATCGTGTACACGATCGCATTGACCGCGATTCAAGCCGCCAACCGACCTATGGATGTCTAAATGCTGGATTTTCTACCTGCCGCCGTGCGCGGGGTGATCGCCTCGCTGTTGCTGGCGTTGAATACGATTTTGCTGTGCTCGTTCCTGTTTATCGTGGCGCTGTTCAAGGCGCTGCCGTTTGCCAAGCGCTTCAGTGAATGGCTGATGAACCAGACCCACGAGGCCTGGATCAGCAACAACAAGGCCTGGATGAACCTGGTGCGACGCACCCGCTGGCACCTGAAAGGCCTGGAAGGCCTGGACTATGAACACTCATATCTGGTGACCAGCAACCACCAGAGCTGGGTCGATATCATGGTGCTGCAATACGTGCTCAACCGGCGCATTCGCCCGCTGAAGTTCTTCCTCAAGCAGGAGCTGATCTGGGTCCCGGTGATTGGTTTGGCGTGGTGGACACTGGGCTTCCCGTTCATGAAGCGCTACACCAAGGCGTACCTGGAAAAGCACCCGGAGAAGAAAGGCAAGGACCTGGAAACCACCCGCAAGACCTGCGCGAAGTTTCGCCACAACCCGGTGGGCATTTTCAACTTTGCCGAAGGCACGCGGTTTACCCCGGGCAAGCATGCACAGCAACAGTCACCGTTTCGCTACCTGCTCAAGCCCAAGGCCGGCGGCATTGCCTTTGTGCTGGATGCCATGGGTGAACAGCTGAAGTCGCTGGTGAACGTGACCATTCACTATCCTGGTGGGCGCCCCGGTTATTGGGATTTGCTGTGCGGGAATGTGAAGGACGTTGTCGTACAGTTTGAAGAGGTGCAGATTCCGGCCGAGTTTATCGGCAAGAATTATGAGCAGGATGGGGAGTATCGGTTGGCGTTCCAGGGCTGGATCAACCGGTTGTGGGAAGAGAAGGATGTGTTGCTCGCCAAATTGCACACAGATTATCCCGCCAGTCACTGATCAAAATGTGGGAGCGGGCTTGCTCGCGAATGCGGTGTGCCAGCCTATACATGTGGCGGCAGACACTCTGCTTTCGCGAGCAAGCCCGCTCCCACATTTGACCGAGTTGTTTCCAAGGCCCCATAAAAAAAGCCCGCCAACATGGCGGGCTTTTTTGCGCGCGTGAAGCTTAGATCGCGCCGCGCTGGCGCAGCAGGTCCAGCACTTGCTTGACGCTGTCTTCCAGCGACAACGCCTGGGTGTCGATCACAAGGTCCGCATTCAACGGCACGTCATACGGGAAGGACTCACCCGGGATGTTATCGCCGCCCGCCGCGTACAAACCTTGCGGATCACGCTCGGCACACACCAGCGGCGAAGCCTGCACGTACACGGTCAGCAAACGATCACCGCCGATCAGCGCCTTGGCCTGTTCACGCCCTTCAGCATCCGGGGCAACAAACGCCGCCAACGTCAGCAAGCCGGCTTCGTTGAACTGACGCGCCACGTGCGCGGCACGACGCCAGTTCTCGGTACGCCCGGCACGGTCCTGCGGCAAGCCCTTGTTCAGGTCGTGGCGCAGGTTCTGGCCGTCCAGCACAAACACCGCACGGCCCATGTCGAACAGCTTGCGTTCAACCGCGTAGGCCAGGGTGCTTTTGCCGGCGCCCGACAAGCCGCTGAACAACACGGTCGCCGGTTGCTGGCCGAAGCGCTGGGCGCGCTCTTCGGTGGCCACGTGAGCCAGTTTGCCGTGCTGCGCCGCGCTGCCATGGGTCACCGGCGGCGCGATGATCATGCCCGCAGCCACGGTGCCGTTGGTCAAACGGTCGATGACGATGAACGAACCGGTGGTGCGGTTGCTCGCGTAACCGTCCAGGGCGATGACCGTGTCGAGGCTGACCTTGACCCGGCCGATCTCGTTCAACTGCAAGGCGCTCGCCGGGCCTTCTTCCAGGGTGTTCACATCCACGCGATGCACAATGCTGGTGATGGAACCCGGCACGTAGCTGGTGGCGCGCTTGATGTCATATTTCTTGCCCGGCAGCATCGGTTCTTCAGCCATCCACACCAGCATGGCGTCGAAAGCGTCGGTCACTTGCGGCACGTTGTCGGCATGCACCAGCAGGTCGCCACGGGAGATGTCGATTTCGTCTTCCATGGTCAGGGTCACGGCCTGGCCGGGACCTGCGTTTTCCAGTTCACCTTCAAAGGTGACGATGGATTTGACGCGGCTGCTCTTGCCCGACGGCAGCACCACAACTTCGTCGCCCTTGTGCACGATGCCGCTGGCCAGGGTGCCGGCAAAACCACGGAAGTTCAGGTTCGGACGGTTGACGTACTGCACCGGGAAACGCAGGTCGGTGTAGTTGCGGTCGTTGGCGATCTCGACGGTCTCGAGGATCTCCATCAGCGACTGCCCGGTGTACCAGGGCGAACGCTCGCTCTTGTTCACCACGTTGTCGCCCTTGAGGGCCGACATCGGCACGAAGGCCAGGGTGCTCGGCTTGAACGCGATACCGTCGGCAAACTTCAGGTAATCAGCCTTGATCGACTCGAATACGCTTTGGTCAAAGCCATTGATGTCCATCTTGTTGACGGCCACCACGATGTGCTTGATGCCCAGCAACGAGGCGATGAAGCTGTGGCGACGGGTCTGGGTCTGCACGCCGTAGCGGGCGTCGATCAGGATGATCGCCAGGTCACAGGTGGAGGCACCGGTGGCCATGTTGCGGGTGTACTGCTCATGGCCGGGGGTGTCGGCGATGATGAATTTGCGCTTGGCGGTGGAGAAGTAGCGGTAGGCAACGTCGATGGTGATGCCCTGCTCACGCTCGGCCTGCAGGCCGTCGACCAGCAACGCCAGGTCGATGTCGTCACCGGTGGTGCCGGATTTCTTCGAATCGCGGGTGATGGCTTCCAGGTGATCCTCGTAGATCATCTTGGAGTCGTGCAGCAGGCGCCCGATCAGGGTGCTCTTGCCGTCGTCGACGTTGCCACAGGTCAGGAAGCGCAACATTTCCTTGCGCTCGTGCTGGCCCAGGTAGGCGAGGATGTCCTCGCTGATCAAATCAGATTGATGCGACATGACAGCCCCTTAGAAATAGCCTTGACGTTTTTTATCTTCCATCGAGCCTGCACCATCGTGGTCGATGACACGGCCCTGGCGCTCGGAAGTTCGCGTCAGGAGCATTTCCTGAATGATGTCCGTCAGCGTCTCGGCTTCGGACTCCACCGCGCCCGTCAACGGGTAGCAGCCAAGGGTACGGAAACGTACTTTCTTTTTGACGATTCGGGCTTTGTCTTCGTCGGACAGGTGCTCGAGGATGCGGTCGTCGTCGATCATGATCAACGTGCCGTTCTTCTCGATCACTTCGCGTTCGGCGGCGAAGTACAGCGGGACGATCGGGATGCCTTCCAGGTAGATGTACTGCCAGATATCCAGCTCGGTCCAGTTGGACAGCGGGAACACACGGATCGACTCGCCTTTGTTGACGTTGCCGTTGTAGACGTTCCACAGCTCCGGGCGCTGGTTTTTCGGGTCCCAGCGGTGCTTGCTGTCGCGGAACGAGTACACGCGCTCTTTGGCACGGGATTTCTCTTCATCGCGACGGGCACCGCCGAATGCAGCGTCGAAACCATACTTGTCGAGCGCCTGTTTCAGGCCCTCGGTCTTCATGATGTCGGTGTGCTTGGCGCTGCCGTGGGTGAACGGGTTGATGCCCTGCGCCACACCGTCCGGGTTGACGTGAGTGATCAACTCAAGACCAAGCTCTTCGACCATCTTGTCGCGGAACTTGTACATCTCCTGGAATTTCCAGCGGGTGTCGACGTGCATCACCGGAAACGGCAGCTTGCCCGGAAAAAAGGCCTTGCGTGCCAGGTGCAGCATCACGGCGGAGTCTTTACCGATCGAGTAGAGCATCACCGGGTTATCGAACTCGGCGGCGACCTCGCGGATGATGTGGATGCTTTCCGCCTCCAGCTGTTTCAGATGCGTCAGTTTGTCGACCATGGTTACTCACGGAAAAACGATCTTATGGACGGCCAGCGGGCCGTGTTCGAGCGGGGCATGCTAGCACAGCGCCTGATTCTATTGAGGGGGCTGGCTAGATCGAAACGGTATATCAATATACCGCTGGGTTTGGCTCGACTCGATCAAATGTGGGAGCGGGCTTGCTCGCGAATGCGGTGTGTCAGTCAATGCATATGGCGACTGATGCACCGCATTCGCGAGCAAGCCCGCTCCCACATGTATCCGGTGGTGTTCGTTAGATCGGGTTTGGGCAGTCGATGAAGAGGTGTTCGAGGGCGAAGCGCCGTGCGAGGTAATCGCCCAAGGCTTGCACGCCGTAACGCTCGGTGGCGTGGTGCCCGGCCGCGATAAAGCTGATGTCGTTTTCCCGGGCGCTGTGGAAGGTCTGCTCCGAGGCTTCGCCGCTCAGGTACAGGTCAACCCCGGCGAGCACCGCCTGGTCGATATAGCCCTGGCCACCACCGGTGCACCAGCCCACGCGGCGGATCATCTCGCTGCCTTCGATCAGCAGCGGCTCGCGGCCCATGGCTTCCTGCACGCGGCGGGCAAAATCACGGGGCGACGCCGGCTCAGCCAGGGAACCCACCAGGCCGACGACCTTGAGGTTGTCCGGGTCCAGCGGGCCTTCGACGGTGATGTCCAGTTGCCGGGCCAGTTGCACGTTGTTGCCGACCTCAGGGTGCAGGTCCAGCGGCAAGTGATAGGCCAGCAGGCTGATGTCGTGCTTGAGCAGGGTTTTCAGGCGGCGCTGCTTCATGCCGGTGATGCACGGGCTTTCGCCTTTCCAGAAATAACCGTGGTGCACCAGCACCAGGTCGGCCTGGGCTTCGACCGCCGCGTCCAGCAATGCCTGGCTGGCGGTCACGCCGCTGACGATGCGCAGCACTTGCGGTCGGCCCTCGACCTGCAGGCCGTTGGGGCAGTAATCGGCGATTTTGGCACTATTAAGGTAGCGGTCCGCTTCCTCGACTAAGGTGCTCAGGGCAACGGCCATAAAAGACTCCTAAATATCCCGTTCAGAGGCGCTCACGGCCTCGTATAATGCGCGACATTATGGGCGCTCTCCCGCCCCCTGCAACCTGTCAGGATTTTTCTTCATGCTCAAGGCACTGCGTTTTTTTGGATGGCCATTGTTGGCTGGCGTGCTGATCGCGATGCTGATTATTCAGCGTTATCCACAACTGGTCGGCCTGCCGACCCTTGATGTCAACCTGCAACAGGCACCGCAAACCAGCGCGGTGGTACAAGGCCCGGTGACTTACGCCGATGCAGTGGTGATCGCCGCCCCCGCCGTGGTCAACCTGTACACCACCAAGGTCATCAACAAACCGGCGCACCCGCTGTTTGAAGACCCACAGTTTCGTCGCTATTTCGGCGACAACTCGCCCAAGCAGCGGCGCATGGAATCCAGCCTCGGCTCCGGCGTGATCATGAGCCCGGAAGGCTACATCCTCACCAACAACCACGTGACCACCGGCGCCGACCAGATTGTGGTGGCCCTGCGTGATGGCCGGGAAACCCTGGCCCGCGTGGTCGGCAGCGACCCGGAAACCGACCTCGCGGTGCTGAAAATCGATTTGAAAGGCCTGCCCTCGATCACCATCGGGCGCTCCGAAGGGCTGCGCGTAGGTGACGTGGCGCTGGCCATCGGCAACCCGTTCGGCGTCGGCCAGACCGTGACCATGGGCATCATCAGCGCCACCGGGCGTAACCAGTTGGGCCTCAACAGCTATGAAGACTTCATCCAGACCGACGCGGCGATCAACCCGGGCAACTCCGGCGGCGCGCTGGTGGATGCCAACGGCAACCTGACCGGCATCAACACCGCGATCTTCTCCAAGTCCGGCGGCTCCCAGGGCATCGGTTTCGCGATTCCGGTGAAGCTGGCCACTGAAGTGATGAAGTCGATCATCGAGCATGGCCAGGTGATTCGTGGCTGGCTGGGGATTGAAGTCCAGCCGCTGACCAAGGAACTGGCCGAGTCGTTTGGCCTGACCGGACGCCCTGGCATCGTGGTCGCCGGGATCTTCCGCGACGGCCCGGCGCAGAAAGCCGGCCTGCAACTGGGGGATGTGATCCTCAGCATCGACGGCGAGCCGGCCGGGGATGGTCGCAAGTCGATGAACCAGGTGGCGCGGATCAAACCCACCGACAAGGTGGCGATCCAGGTGATGCGCAATGGCAAGGAAATCAAGCTGTCGGCGGAAATTGGCCTGCGTCCGCCGCCTGCACCGGTGAAAGAAGAGGAATAACGGCTTCGGGAGCCCGTTCGCGGGCTCCTGTTACCTAATATTTCAAAAGAAATTCATTCTCATTAGTCATGTTATATTGTTTCAATATCGCTATTGGAACGCTCTATCATGCCGTCTCGAAGATTTGCCCGGCTGGCGGGAATCGCCCTGGGTTTGCTGGTGGACCCGGCCTACGCCGAAGACACCGCCCCCGTTGAACTGGAAGCCACCCGCATCACCAGCGAGGCGTACGAATCAGCCACCGGCCCGGTCAAGGGCTATCGCGCCACCCGCTCCGCCAGCGCCACAAAAACCGACACCGCCTTGCGGGATATCCCACAGTCCATCAGCGTGATTCCCGCTTCGGTACTCAACGACCTGGGCAGCACCAACGTCGAGCGTGCCCTTGAGTTTGCCGGCGGCGTGTCCAAACAGAACAACTTCGGCGGCCTGACGCTCTACGAATACAGCGTTCGCGGCTTCACCACGTCAGAGTTTTACGTGGACGGTTTCAGCGCCAACCGCGGTTACCCGAGCACGCCGGACGCGGCGAATATCGAGCGCATCGAGGTGCTCAAAGGCCCCGCCGCCAGCCTGTATGGCCGTGGTGACCCAGGCGGCACGGTGAATATCGTCAGCAAAAAGCCGCAGCCCGATGCCTTCACCACACTGCAGACCAGCGCCGGCAGTTGGGACCGCTACCGCACCGCGCTGGACGTGAACACGCCGCTGGACAGCGAGGGCAACCTGTTATCGCGGGTCAACCTGGCGGTGGAAGACAACCACAGCTTTCGCAACCACGTTGAAGCCAGGCGGGTCTTCGTCGCGCCCTCCATCAGTTGGCAACTTGACCCGGACACCCGCCTGCTGGTGGAAAGTGAATTCGTGCGTCACCGCTCCACTTTCGACCGCGGCATCGTCGCGCCCAACAACCGCTGGAGCGGCGTCTCCCGCTCGACCTTTCTCGGCGAGCCCGACGACGGCGATATCCGCAACCACAACAACCGCCTGCAAGCCAGCCTCGAGCATCACCTCAACGATGCCTGGCAACTGCGCCTGGCCAGCCATTACAAACAAGGCAGCCTGTGGGGCAACGCCTCGGAAAACCGCGCGCTGGATGCCGATGGCCACACCCTCAGCCGCCGCTACCGCGAGCGCTCCACCGGTTGGCATGACAGCATCACCCAGCTCGAGCTGCGCGGTCGGTTCGACATCGGCAGTTGGCAGCACGAATTGCTGATCGGCACCGAGTACGAGGACTACCGCAAGAAAGAACGGGTGACCGCCATCGCCGGCGGCGATTACGCCATCGACATCTATGACCCGGTCTATGGCCAGCCCAAACCGAACGGCAAGCGCTCCGGCACTGACTTTTTCCAACAGGTGAAAAGCCAGGCGCTGAACCTGCAGGACCAGATCATCTTCACCGACCGCCTGCGCGGGATGATCGGCGCGCGGTTCGAACACTTCGAGCAGCGCACCGACGACTTCAGCCGCAACCATGCCAAAAGCCGGCAGACCCACGACGCCCTGACCCAACGCGCCGGCTTGCTCTACCAACTGACGCCTGAAGTGGGCCTGTTCGCCAACGCCTCCACCTCGTTCAAACCCAACAATGGCCTGGACGCCGGCGGCAAATCCTTCAAGCCGGAAGAAGGCGTGGGGTATGAAATCGGGATCAAGAGCGAGCTGTTCGACGACCGCCTGAGCACCACCCTCGCCGCCTTCCATATCGAGAAAGAAAATGTCCTGGCCCTGGACCCGGCTACCGACACACAGCGCGCCATGGGCAAGGCCCGCAGCCAGGGTTTTGACCTGCAACTGACCGGCCAGGTGACTGACGCCGTACGGGTGATCGGCGCCTTTGCCTACATCGACGCCGAAGTGACCAAAGGCGACAAAGCCATCCCCACTGGCAGCCGGATTCTCGGCGTAGCCAAACGCAGCGCCAGCTTGCTCGGAGTGTATGAATTCCAGGACGGCTTGCTGCGCGGCTCCGACCTCGGCGCGGCCTTTACCTACGTCGGCGACCGCTCCGGCGAAGCCGGCAAAAGCTTTGAATTACCGGCCTACCACACCGTCGATTTGCTGGCCCATTACAAGGCCAGCGACAACGTCACCGTGGGCCTGAACCTCAACAACCTGTTCGATGAAAAGTACTACGAGCGCTCCTACAGCAACTACTGGGTCAATCCCGGCGAGCCGCGCAACTTCACCGTCAGCCTGACCCTCAACCTGTAAAAGGACGTCTCCATGCAAGCCTTCAAATCCCTGGCCGTGCTCGGCCTGCTGTTTGCCACCCAAGTCTCGGCCCACGGACTGTGGACCGAACAACGGCGCGGCAATATCGAAGTGATCTACGGCCACGGCGCCGAAGACAACGCGTTCAAGGCGCAGAAAATCAGCGGCGCCTGGGCTTATGACGCCAGCGGCAAAATGATCCCGGTGACCGTGGAACGCCTGCCCGACCATGCGCGCCTGAAGCCGCTCAAATCGCCGGCTGTACTGGCGGTCGCCCTGGATAACGGGATGTGGTCACAGACGCCTGACAAGAAGTGGATCAACGAGGGCCGCAGCAAGGTGCCGGGGGCGATTGAGTCGACCCAGACCTTCAAGTACAGCCTGGCGATCTACCAGCCGGGGGCGAAGGTGCCGAAGCTGGATCAGATCAAGCTACTGATCTTGCCGGAAGTTGATCCGCTGACGGTCGGCCCGGGTAAATCACTGCCGGTACGGGTGCTGCTGGATGGCAAGCCGGCGGCAGGAGTCAAGCTGATCGGAGACTATCGCAACGCACCGAACACCCTGAGCACCGAGACCGATAAAGACGGTCGCGCCCAGGTGCTGGTGAGGAATGAAGGATTGAATGTGATTGCGGCGCAGGTGGAGATCCCGCTCAAAGACAATGCTGATGTCGCGACTCGCGGACTGTTCAGTTCCCTGACTTTCCTGGGCGAGCCGCATCACGAGTAACCCCGCAAATCCAAAGTGGGCACAGTCAATGTGGGAGCGGGCTTGCTCGCGAAAGCGGTGTGTCAGTCGCCATCTTCATTAACTGACCCACCGTCTTCGCGAGCAAGCCCGCTCCCACATTCAGTCCTCACTCGGCTTGATTACAGCGCGACCGGCGCTCTTTCCAGTTCCCTGAGCTTTCAGGGCGAGCCGCATCACGAGTAACCCCGCAAATCCAGAGTGGGCACAGTCAATGTGGGAGCGGGCTTGCTCGCGAAAGCGGTGTTTCAGTCGCTATCTTCATTAACTGACCCACCGTCTTCGCGAGCAAGCCCGCTCCCACATTTAGTCCTCACTCGGCTTGATTACAGTGCAACCGGCGCTCTTTCCAGTTCCCTGACTTTCCTGGGCGAGCCGCATCACGAGTAACCCCGCAAATCCAAAGTGGGCACAGTCAATGTGGGAGCGGGCTTGCTCGCGAAAGCGGTGTGTCAGTCGCCATCTTCATTAACTGACCCACCGTCTTCGCGAGCAAGCCCGCTCCCACATTCAGTCCTCACTCGGCTTGATTACAGTGCAACCGGCGCTCTTTCCAGTTCCCTGACCTTCCTGGGCGAGCCGCATCACGAGTAACCCCGCAAATCCAGAGTGGGCACAGTCAATGTGGGAGCGGGCTTGCTCGCGAAAGCGGTGTGTCAGTCGCCATCTTCATTAACTGACCCACCGCCTTCGCGAGCAAGCCCGCTCCCACATTCAGTCCTCACTCGGCTTGATTACAGCGCGACCGGCGCTCTTTCACACAGGGTATTGAGCGCCGCCGCCCACTGCGGGTCATCGTTCAGGCACGGCACCAACACCAACTCCTCGCCCCCCGCTTCGCGGAATTGCTCCAGGCCGCGATCACCAATTTCCTCCAGTGTCTCGATGCAGTCCGCAACAAACGCCGGGCACATCACCAGCAGCTTCTTCACGCCCTGTTGAGCCAACGCTTCAAGGCGTGCCTCGGTGTACGGTTCGATCCACTTGGCCCGGCCCAGCCGCGACTGGAACGCCACCGACCATTTGCCATCCGGCAACCCCAGGCGCTCCGCGAAGTCCCGCGCAACACTGAAGCACTGCGCGCGATAGCACGTGGCAAGCACCTCGGGAGAGGCGTTCTGGCAGCAGTTGGCGTCCTTGAAGCAGTGTTGCCCGGTAGGGTCGAGCTTTTTCAGGTGGCGCTCGGGCAACCCATGAAAGCTCAGCAGGAGGTGATCGAAATCCTCTTCCACATAGGCTCTGGCGCTGTTGGCCAAGGCGTCCAGGTACTCCGGTTCATCGTAGAACGGCTGCAGAATCGAAAACTCGATCGCCAGCTTTTTGTGCCGCACCACGCGCCGGGCCTCTTCGATTACCGTGGTCACGGTGCTGTCGGCAAACTGCGGGTACAACGGCGCCAGGGTCACTTTCTGGATGCCTTGGGACGCCAGCCGGGTCAGTACGCTTTCAATCGACGGCTCGCCATAGCGCATGGCCAACTCCACCGGCCCCTGGGTCCACTGTGCAGTCATCTGTTGTTGCAAGCGGCGGCTAAGAACTACCAGCGGCGAGCCTTCGTCCCACCAGATCGAGGCGTAGGCATGGGCCGATTGCTCCGGGCGCTTGATCAGGATCAGCGACACCAGCAAACGCCGAACCGGCCATGGCAGGTCAATGACGTAAGGGTCCATCAGGAACTGATTGAGGTAGCTGCGCACATCCGCCACCGAAGTGGACGCCGGTGAACCCAGGTTGACCAGTAACAACGCGTGATCCGTCATGCAACATCCTATCTCTAGAGGCGGCTGGACAAGTCGTCCAGGGCCGCATGCAACTCAGTGAACTGGAAAGTGAAACCGGCCGCCAACAGCCGCTGCGGCAAAGCCCGCTGGCCACCCAGCAACAAACCGGACAACTCGCCCAGGCCGATACGCAAGGCAAACGCCGGCATGGGCATGAACGCCGGGCGGTGCAGCACCTTGCCCAGGGTCTTGGCGAACTCCAGGTTGCGTACCGGGTGTGGCGCGCAGGCATTATAAGGACCGCTGGCATCGGTCTTGTGCAGAAGAAAATCAATCAGGGCGATTTGATCCTTTATATGGACCCATGGCATCCACTGCCGACCATTGCCGATAGGCCCGCCCAGCGCCAGTTTGAACGGCAGCAACAGCCGCGACAAAAAGCCGCCCTCCGCCGCCAGCACCAGCCCGGTACGCACCAGCACCACGCGGATGCCCAATGCCTCGGCACGCTGGGCGGTTTCTTCCCAGGCAATGGATAACTGGCTGCCGAAATCGTCCTGCACCGGGCCGCTGTCTTCGGTCAGCTCGCGCTCACCGCCGTCGCCGTACCAGCCCACCGCGGAACCGGAGATCAACACCGCCGGTTTGTGTTCAAGGCCCTCAAGCCAGGCCAGCAGCGTTTCGGTGAGGCCGATACGGCTGCTCCACAACAGCGCCTTGCGTTTATGCGTCCAGGGCCGGTCGGCAATCGGCGCGCCGGCCAGATTGACCACCGCGTCCACCGCCTCGTTTATGTCCTGCAGGCGGGCGACGCCACGCACCGGGGCGCCGCACAATTTAGCCACTTGTTCGGGATGGCGGCTCCAGACCGTGAGGCGATGGCCCTGGGCAAGCCAGTATTGGCAAAGTTGACGGCCGATCAAACCGGTACCGCCGGTCAGCAAAATGTGCATGAGTTGTTCCTCGTGTAACGTTCGCCGACCACCGTTAGTCTATTTTATAAACAGGGATGTTTTAATCGGGCGCAACGCTGGTTAAACCTTCAGGTTTAACCATAGGTCACGCCAAACGATCAGGTACGCCAAAACTTATACCAAAAAACAATATTGTACAGCTATTGGTGTCGGCGTAGTCTGTACCCAACGGTAAAACGAGGCCTCCCATGACTGTTCCCATCGCGATCATTGGCACCGGCATCGCCGGTCTCTCCGCCGCCCGAGCGTTGAAAGACGCGGGGCACGTTGTACAACTCTTCGATAAAAGCCGCGGCAGTGGCGGTCGCATGTCCAGCAAGCGCAGCGATGCGGGCTCGCTGGACATGGGCGCACAGTACTTCACCGCCCGCGACCGGCGCTTCGTCAACGAGGTGCAACGCTGGCAGGCCAATGGTTGCGCCGAGCAATGGAAGCCACAGCTGTACAACTTCAAGTCCGGTCAACTGACGCCCTCCCCCGATGAACAGATCCGCTGGGTCGGCACGCCGCGCATGAGCGCGATCACCCGCGCCCTGCTCGATGACTTGCCGGTGCAGTTCGGTTGCCGCATCACCGAAGTGTTCCAGGGCAAACATCACTGGAACCTGCTGGACGCCGACGGCGAAAGCCACGGCCCGTTCAGCCACGTGATCATCGCCACCCCGGCGCCCCAGGCCACTGCCTTGCTGGCCGCTGCGCCCAAGCTGGCGAGTGTCGCCGCCGGGGTCAAGATGGACCCGACCTGGGCCATTGCCCTGGCCTTCGACAAGCCGCTGGATACGCCCATGGAAGGCTGCTTCGTCCAGGACAGCCCGCTGGACTGGCTGGCGCGCAACCGCAGCAAACCGGGGCGCGACACCACCCTCGACACCTGGGTTTTGCACGCCACCAGCACCTGGAGCAAGCAACACCTGGACCTGTCCAAGGAAGCCGTGATCGAACACCTGCACGGCGCCTTTGCCGAACTGCTGCACAGCGCCATGCCGGCGCCATCCTTCACCCTCGCCCACCGCTGGCTGTACGCGCGGCCGTCCACCAGCCATGAATTTGGCGTGCTGGCCGACGCCGACCTGGGCCTGTATGTGTGTGGCGACTGGTGCCTGTCAGGCCGCGTGGAAGGCGCGTGGCTCAGCGGCCAGGAGGCGGCGCGGCGGTTGATCGAGCACCTGCGATGAACCGCATCAATCCCGCCAAGCTGCTGCTGTCGAAGTGGACAGCAGCCCGCCCGCAGCACAAGGAAAAACATTTTCTGGTGACCAAACTGCTGCGTGATGACGAAGGCGATGTGCAGGAAATCGAGCTGGAAGCCGTGATGAGCCATCGCGTGCAGCGCCTGGCCTGGCAAACCCTGCAAAACGCCGAAGACTGGAAAATCGGCTGGAAATAGCCATTCCGCAAATACCTGTACAAATTATTTGACTTGTACAGCTTCAAACCTATGATGAGATTAAGTTGTACAGGAATTTAACTCTGTACAGGAATTTCATCGAGGTTTGGCCATGTCCAGCACCCTGCCCGCCACCGGCAAACCGAAAATCGCCATCAGCGCCTGCCTGTTGGGCGAGAACGTGCGCTTCAACGGCGGGCATAAACAATCCCAGCTGTGTAGCCAGACCCTGGCCGATTATTTCGACTTCGTGCCGCTGTGCCCTGAAGTCGCCATTGGCCTGGGCATCCCCCGCGAACCGATTCGCCTGGTGGGCGACCCGCTCAATCCACAGGCCGTTGGCACCGTAAACCGCGAACTTAACGTGACCCAGCCGCTGGACGATTACGGCCAGCAAATGGCAGCTGAACACACCGACCTCTGCGGTTACATCTTCATGCAGAAATCCCCGTCCTGCGGCCTGGAGCGGGTAAAGGTCTATCAGGACAACGGCATGCCCATCGACGGCGGCGGGCGCGGCATCTACGCCCAGGCGTTTTGTGCGCGCCACCCCAACCTGCCGGTGGAAGAAGACGGTCGGCTGAATGACCCGGTCCTGCGGGAAAACTTCCTGACCCGGGTGTTCGTCTACGCCACCTGGCAGCAACTGCTCGCCGAAGGCCTGACCCGTCACCGCCTGCTGGAATTTCACTCGCGCTACAAATACCTGCTGATGGCCCACAGCCCGGTGCATTACAAAAGCCTCGGCAACCTGCTGGGCAGCATGCCCAGGGACGTCGACCTGGGCGCCTTGGCCGCCGGCTACTTCAGCGAACTGATGAGCGCCCTGACCCAGTGCGCCACACGCGGCACCCACACCAACGTGCTGCAACACATCAGCGGCTACCTCAAGCAAGCCATCAGCGCCGAAGACAAACAGGAAATGCAGACCATCATCAGCCAATACCGCCAGGGCATCGTGCCGCTGGTGGTACCGCTGACGCTGCTCAAGCACCACTTTCGCCAGCATCCGGACCGCTATATCGCGCAGCAGGCCTACCTGCAACCGCACCCGGAAAACCTCAGCCTGCGTAATGCGATTTAACCTATGACTTTTCCCCTGCAAGAACCTGGCGAAGACATCGCCGAGGCCATCGAACAAGGCTGGCTGCCGATCCGCGAAGTGGCGCGCCAGACCGGCGTCAACGCCGTGACCTTGCGCGCCTGGGAGCGGCGCTACGGCCTGATCGTGCCCCAGCGCACGCCCAAGGGGCACCGCCTGTTCAGTGCCGAACACGTGCAACGCATCCATGCCATCCTGACCTGGCTCAACCGCGGTGTGCCGGTCAGCCAGGTCAAGAGCCTGATCGACACCGCGCAAGCCACCAGCGAGCCGCCGGTGGAAAACGAATGGCATAACCGCCGCCAGCACCTGGTGCAGGCCATCAGCGAACTGGCCGAGCGCCGGGTGGATGATGCCTTCAACCAGGCCATGGCGCTGTACCCGCCGCGCACCTTGTGCGAGCAACTGTTATTGCCGTTGCTCAAGGAGCTCGAACTGCGCTGGCAAGGCCAGTTCGGCGCGCAAATGGAACGGGTATTTTTCTATTCCTGGCTGCGCAGCAAATTCGGTGCGCGGATGTATCACAACAACCGCCAGCTCAACGGCGCCCCCCTGCTGCTGATCAACCATTCCGACCTGCCGCTGGAGCCGCACCTGTGGCTCACCGCCTGGCTCGCCAGCAGCGCCGATTGCCCGGTGGAAGTTTTCGACTGGCCATTGCCGGTAGGCGAACTGGCCCTGGCCGTCGAGCATCTGCAACCCCGCGCGGTACTGCTGTATTCGAGCAAGGCACTCCATACCTCGGTGCTGGGCAAACTGTTGAGCGGCTTCAGTTGCCCAAAACTGATAACCGGACCAACGGTATGCATCCACCAGGCGGAGCTGTCCGTATTAACCCAAGAGATTCCTGAATTGCTCCTGGCCGAAGACCCGTTGTCGGCCCATCAGGTACTGATCCAGCGTGGACTTATTTAAATGCACTTGATCTGGCTGCGCACCGACCTGCGCCTACATGACAACACCGCCCTCGCCGCCGCCGCACAGCGTGGCCCGACAGCGGCCGTCTACCTGATCAGCCCCGGGCAATGGCTGGCCCACGATGACGCGCCGTGCAAGGTCGATTTCTGGCTGCGCAACCTGCAGCGCTTGAGCTCGGCACTGGGCGAGTTGAACATTCCGTTATTGATCCGCCATGCCGACACTTGGGATCAAGCACCTGAAGTCCTGGCAGGCCTGTGCCAGGAACTGTCGGTGGAGTCGGTGCACGTCAATGACGAATACGGCATCCACGAAGAGCGCCGCGACGCCGCCGTGGCCAAGGCCCTCGAAGCTCAAGGCATCACGTTCCACACCTATCTGGACCAGTTGTTTTTCCAGCCCGGCAGCGTGCTGACCAAGACCGGCACCTACTTCCAGGTGTTCAGCCAGTTCCGCAAGGTCTGCTACAGCCGCCTGCATGGCGCCTTGCCGCGTTTGGTCGCCACGCCCAAGGCGCAGGCGCCGCTCAAACTCAAAAGCGACGAGGTTCCGGATCACGTCGAGGGCTTCGCTACCCCGAGCGAAGCCTTGCGCGCCCTGTGGCCTGCCGGCGCAGCCGAAGCCCGGCGCCGTCTCGACCAGTTTGCCGACGCACAAATCAGCTACTACAAGGACGAACGCGACTTCCCGGCCAAGCCCGGTACCAGCCAGCTTTCGGCCTACCTTGCAGCAGGCGTGGTTTCACCGCGCCAGTGCCTGCATGCCGCGCTGCAAAGCAACCAGGGTGAATTCGAAAGCGGCGACATCGGCGCGATTACCTGGATCAACGAGCTGCTGTGGCGCGAGTTCTACAAACATATTCTGGTGGGCTACCCACGGGTCTCGCGCCACCGCGCATTCCGCCCAGAGACCGAAGCCGTGGCCTGGCGCAACAGCCCGGAAGACTTGAAAGCGTGGCAGGAAGCACGCACCGGCCTGCCGATCATCGACGCCGCCATGCGCCAGCTGCTGGAAACCGGCTGGATGCACAATCGCCTGCGCATGGTGGTAGCGATGTTCCTGACCAAAAACCTGCTGATCGACTGGCGCGAAGGCGAGCGCTTTTTCATGCGTCACCTGATCGATGGCGACCTGGCAGCCAACAACGGTGGCTGGCAGTGGAGCTCGTCCACCGGCACCGACTCGGCCCCGTACTTCCGGATTTTCAGCCCCTTGAGCCAATCGGAAAAATTCGACGGCGAAGGTGTGTTTATCAAGCACTGGCTGCCGCAACTGGCGGCGCTGAACAAAAAGGAAGTGCACAACCCCGACGCCGTGGGCGGCCTGTTTGGTGTGGCCGACTATCCTCGTCCTATCGTCGACTTGAAAAAATCCCGCGAGCGCGCCCTCGCCGCTTTCCGCAGCCTGCCTTCACGCCAGGCGGTCGGAGGTGCTTATGAGTGATTTCCTGCGCCGCTTCGCCCAGGTGTTCGCCAGTGTGGACAAGCACAACCTGCACCTGCTCGACGGCCTGTACAGCCAGGACATCAGTTTCACCGACCCACTGCACGAGGTGCACGGGCTGCCGGCGTTGCACCGCTACTTCGCCGAGCTGTACGACAACGTTACCCAGTTGCGCTTTGACTTCCATGGCTTTGATCAAGTGGCGGAAGGCGAAGGCTACCTGCGCTGGACAATGAGCTTCTGCCACCCGCGCCTGGCCAAGGGCGAAGTGATTCGTGTGGAAGGCTGCTCGCACCTGCTGTGGCGCGACAAGGTGTATCGCCACCGGGATTATTTTGACGCTGGACAGTTGCTGTATGAACACGTGCCGGTCCTTGGCGGTGTGGTCAGCTGGCTGAAAAGGAGAATGGGATGAGCCTTAACCTTCCACGTCGTTACTGGTTGACCGGTGCCAGCAGTGGCATCGGGGCCGAACTGGCCAAGACGCTGCTCGAAAGCGGTGCCCATGTGGCCCTCAGTTCCCGCTCCAAGGCGCCCCTGGAACAGCTTGCCCAGCAATACCCCGGGCAAGTGCTGGTGGTGGCCGGCGACCTGACCAACAGCCAGACCGTGCGCGAGATCGGTGAACACATCGCAGTGGTCTGGGGCTCGCTGGACACCGTGATCCTGAATGCCGGTACCTGCGAATACGTGGATGCCAGGCAGTTCGACGCCTCGATCATCGAGCACGTGGTGCGCACCAACCTGCTGGCCAGCAGTTACTGCATCGAGGCCGCGCTGCCGCTGTTGCGTGCCGGTCATACACCGCACCTGGTCGGTGTGGCCAGTGCGGTGACCTACCTGCCGATGCCCAGGGCGGAAGCCTATGGTGCGTCGAAGGCAGGCCTGCGTTACCTGTTCGAGTCCCTGCGTATCGACCTGTCACCTGAAGGGATCGACGTCACCGTGGTCAGCCCGGGGTTTGTCGACACGCCGCTGACCGCCCGCAATGATTTCCCGATGCCCCTGAGCTGGCCGGCGGACAAGGCCGCGCGACATATCTTCGCCAAGCTGCAGAACCGCCCATTGGAAATTGCCTTCCCTGCCCTGTTTATTGCCGCCTTGTGGCCACTGTCGAAACTGCCGAACCGCGTCCAGTTGATCATTGGCAAACGCATGCTGCGCAGCCCGCCGCCGAGAAAGGACGACCTGTGAAGATCGCCATTATCGGCAGCGGCATTGCCGGGCTGACCAGCGCCTACCTGCTCAGTCGCCGCCACGACATCACCCTGTTCGAAGCGGGCGACCGCATCGGCGGGCACACTCACACGGTGAATGTCACAGTGGAAGGCAAAAGCCATGCGGTGGACACCGGCTTTATCGTGTTCAACGACTGGACCTATCCCAACTTCATCAAGCTGCTGGGGCAGATTGGCGTGACGTACAAACCCACCGAGATGAGCTTTTCGGTGTGCGACCCGAACGCCGGGTTCGAGTACAACGGCAACAACCTCAACAGCCTGTTTGCCCAGCGCCGGAATATTCTGTCGCCGGGGTTCTGGGGCATGTTGCGCGATATCCTGCGCTTCAACCGCCAGGCGCCCCTGGACCTGCAAGAGCAACGCATCAGCGCCGAGATGACCCTGGGCGAGTACCTGCAAGCGGGCGGCTACGGCCAGCGATTTATCCAGCACTACATCGTGCCGATGGGCGCGGCGATCTGGTCGATGTCCCTGGCTGACATGCTCGGGTTTCCCCTGCAATTCTTCGTGCGGTTCTTCAAGAACCATGGCTTGTTGTCGGTGAGCAACCGGCCGCAGTGGTGCGTGATCGAAGGCGGTTCCAGCCGCTATATCGAACCGCTGACCCAGTCCTTCCGCGAAAATATCCGCCTCAATTGCCCGGTCACCCGGGTTGAGCGCTCAGCCATCGGCGCAGTTATCCACAGCGCCGCCGGCAGCGAGGCATTCGACAAGGTGGTGTTCGCCTGCCACAGCGACCAGGCCCTGGCGTTGCTGGGGGATGCGAGCCTGGCCGAGCAACAGATCCTCGGCGCCCTGCCCTACGCCGACAATGACGTCGTCCTGCACACCGATACCCGTCTGCTGCCCGAGCGCAAACTGGCCTGGGCCAGCTGGAATTACCGCCTGGATGGCCGCGCGCAAAAACAGGCGGCGGTGACTTACGACATGAACATCCTGCAGGGCATCGACAGCACCACCACCTTTTGCGTGAGCCTCAATCAAACGGCGCTGATCAACCCGCTCAAAGTCCTCGCCCGCTACACCTACGCCCACCCGCAATACAGCCTGGCCGCCGTGGCCGCCCAAGCGCGCTGGGAAGAACTGCACGGAACGCAGCACACCTATTATTGCGGCGCCTACTGGGCCAACGGTTTCCACGAAGACGGCGTGGTCAGCGCATTGCGCGTGGCCAAGGCGTTCGGGGAAATCCTGTGAACAGCGCCCTGTACAGCGGCTGGATCGCCCATCGGCGGTTTACGCCAAAGGGCCATGCCTTCCGCTACCGGATCGGCCTGCTGTACCTGGACCTCAGCGAACAGGACGAAGTGTTCGGCTTGTCGCCATTGGCGGGCGAGCGCTGGGCGCCGTTCGCGTTTCGCCAGCAGGATTACCTGCGTGAATTTACCCGTCACGGCATGAGCTTGACCGATGCCGTACGCCAAGAAGTCGGCAAGGCCCTGGGGCGCATCCCCTCGGGCGTTATCTGCCTGCTGACCCAGGCCCGCAGTTGGGGCCTGGCCTTTAACCCGGTGAGTTTCTTCTACTGCTTCGAGGCCGACGGAACGCTGGCCGCGATCCTTTGTGAAGTGACCAACACCCCGTGGCGCGAGCGCTATCACTACGTGCTGCCAGCCCAGGCGCTGCCTGCCGGTGAGCATCAGCACTTCGCCGTGGCCAAGGCGTTTCATGTGTCGCCGTTCTTGCCCCGGGACCTGGAATACCGCATGAGCTTCAGCCCGCCCGCCGCCAGGCTCGGCGTGCATATGGCCGACTGGCAGGGCGAACTGAAAGTCTTTGACGCCACCTTGAGCCTGCAACGCGAAGCCCTGAACCGCGCCAGCCTGCACCGCTACCTGTGGCGCTTCCCGTGGATGACCGCCAAGACCTGCCTGGCCATTTATTGGCAGGCCTTGCGCCTCTTGCTTAAACGCACGCCGATTTTTTCCCATCACGCCGCCGAAGGCGCTTCTCGCACCGCAGTCGGGTACACCAAGGATCGCCGCCATGAAATCCCCTAGCTTATCGGTCAAATCCAACCGCTTGAACGTCAACGGCATGACCGCCGCGCTGCTGCGCAAAGCCGTTCTGCGCCAGCTCGGCCAACTGCGCCACGGCCAGTTGGTGGTGATCGAGGACGGCGAACGGCAAGTCTTCGGCGCACGGGAAGCGCACCTGCTGGGGGAGATCCAGATCCTCGATTCAGCCGTGTGGGGGCTGGTGGCAGCCAACGGTTCCATCGGCGCGGGCGAGGCATTTATTCATGGCTACTGGAGCAGCCCGGACCTGACTGCCGTGGTGCGGGTGATGGTCAGCAACCTCGACGTGCTGGATGCGCTGGAAGGTGGGCTGGCCAAACTGGCGCGGCCCTTCACCCAGGGCCTGCACTGGCTCAACCGCAATACGCGCAAGGGCTCGCAGAAAAACATTGCCGCCCACTACGACCTGGGCAACGACCTGTTCGAGGAATTCCTCGACCCGACCATGATGTATTCGGCCGCGCAGTTCCTCACCGCCGATGACACACTGGAACAGGCACAACTGAACAAACTGGAACGCATCTGCCAGAAGCTCGCGCTGAAACCGTCCGACCACCTGCTGGAAATCGGCACCGGCTGGGGCAGCATGGCGATTTATGCCGCGCAGCAGTACGGCTGCAAGGTCACCACCACGACCCTGTCCAAAGAGCAGTTTGCCTACACTGAAAAACGCATCGAGGCCCTGGGTTTGCAGAATCAGGTGACGTTGCTGCTGGAGGACTACCGCGACCTGACCGGGCAGTACGACAAGCTGGTGTCGATCGAGATGATCGAAGCCGTGGGCCACCGCTTCCTGCCGACCTATTTCAAACAGTGCGCGCAGTTGCTCAAGAGCAACGGCCTGATGTTGCTGCAAGCCATCACCATTCGCGAGCAACGCTACGAACAAGCCAAGAGCAGCGTGGATTTTATCCAGCGCTATATCTTCCCCGGCGGCGCCCTGCCCTGTGTACAGAAGATGCTGGAGGTCGTCAGCCGCGACACGGACATGAACCTGCTGCACATGGAGGACTTCGGCCTGCACTACGCGCGAACCCTGCGCCTGTGGCATGAGAACTTTCGCCGCGCCCACAGCCGCCTGACGGAAATGGGCTACGACGAATACTTCCTGCGGCTGTGGGAGTTTTACCTGTGCTACTGCGAAGGCGGCTTTATGGAGCGCACCATCGGCACCGCGCAGATGCTGCTGGCCAAGCCGGCGGCGCTGACCCAGCCACTGCTCGGGCGCTTTGATGCTTAAACCACTGGCAAATGCCGTGCTGTTCCAGTGCGGCTGGTTTGCCTGTGTGCTGGGCGGCGACAGTCTGTGGCTGTTGGTGGGGTTGGCGGTGCTGGTAATCCACCTGCTGTGGATAAGTTCGTGGTCAGCGGAAGGCCAGGTGATTCTTGCCGTCACCTTATTGGGCACCGTGATCGACACCGTGCTACGAGCATTCGGCGTGTTTCATTTCAGCCTGCCCGGACCGTTGGCACCATGGTGGCTGATCCTGTTGTGGGCATTGCTGGCGACCACGCTGCGCCATTGCCTGGCCTGGAGCGCGCAGCCCTGGTGGCGTGCGAGTTTGTTGGGGGCGGTGGGTGGGCCGCTGTCCTATTACGCGGGCAGCCAACTGGCCGGGGTGAGTTTCGGCTATGGCACCGTGCCGACCGTCATCGGCCTGGCGTTACTCTGGGGGATGATTTTTCCGTTGTTGCATTGGGTCGCCAGGCAGTTGGCGCATTGACGTCCGTCAGCCCTTTCACACACCTATGAGCCGCTTGCCTTACACTGCGCGCCTATGACCAACATCCCCCATACCCAAATCGCCGAACCTGCCGTCACCTGCTCCACCTGCGCCGCGTGCTGCTGCCAGCTGGAAGTCATGCTGATCACCGACACCGGCGTGCCCGATCGCTTTATCGATACCGACGATTGGGGCGGCGAAGTCATGCTGCGCCTGGATGACGGCTGGTGCGCGGCGCTGGACCGCGACACGATGATGTGCACGATTTACGAGAAGCGGCCGCTGATCTGCCGGGAATTCGAGATGGGCGCGCCGGAGTGCATCGATGAGCGCCAGGGGATTGCGACGGTGTATCGCTGATTTCGGAACCAATGAGTAGCCAATGTGGGAGCGGGCT
>NZ_JACARZ010000077.1:0-65894 GCF_013386315.1 Pseudomonas sp. P7779
GGCCTGAACATCGCGGCGTTCAACCTGGGGATTGCCGGTGGCGCGTGGGCCGGCGGCCTGATCGTCGCCCACATGGGCTTGATCCACACGGCGTGGATTGGCGGCTCGGTGGTGTTGGTGGCCTTGGCGCTGACGGCCTGGAGCGGGCGCCTTGACCGGCTGGGGCCGGTGTATGCCGAGAGCTCGACCCGGGTGGTTGGCGGGCACTGATCCCGCAGCGATAAAGAACCCAATGTGGGAGCGGGCTTGCTCGCGAAAGCGGTGTGTCAGTCAACTGATTCGTGGCTGATACACCGCTTTCGCGAGCAAGCCCGCTCCCACAATGGTTTTGCAGTGTGCTTAAAAAACTACAACGGCAGCGTGTAGTGCAGCGAATAACTCTCTACACCATCGTTATTGCTGCTGATCCCGGCATTGGAGTAATGGGTGGCCCGAATCCCCACTTCACTGCCACCGACAAAGCGCAAGCCAAAGCCCAGCCGGTCTTCAAACTGGAAAGCCTGGCCGATATTGTTGTCTTCTACCCGCGTGCGGGAGAACACGGCCACACCCACGCCGGCCTCGATGTACGGCTTCACCCTCTCCCCGGCAAACTCATACACAAACACGGGTGAGAACGACAGGCTGCTGACGCTGGCCCGCTTGTCACCGTCCCAGTAGGTGTAGGCGCCGCTCCAGTACCCGGTCACGCGCCCCGTATCGGTCTGCCACCAGCTTTTATCCCAGTCCGAGGTCAGCCCCAACCGATAGGTCATGGTCGAATCGCTCGTACTTCCCACCCCAAGTTCCAGGCCTGCCGCCTGTGCGGAAAAAGAGTGCCCCAACATTGCGGCCGCAATCGCAGCCAAACAGAACAAGCGCTTCATAGAGAAACATCCCTTCCGAACGAAGTTGTATGATTTTGTACCGGCTAACTTGCTATAGAAGCTGCCGTATAGCCAGAAGTTCAGCGGATAAAGGCGTTATTTCACGTTTTTTTCACACGCCAAAACTACGCACAACTCCGGGAGATTTCCATAGGGTCGGTAGGATATTTCTTAGATGCTGCGGATCGCCGCTGGTCCAGAACTGTACAGGCGGCGGATTGCCAGTGGCCAGCAGTTCGCGATCACTCAAAAGACGTTGCAATTGACGCGCTACTGCCGCCCCGGTGTCGATCAAAATGATCGTCGGCGGGAGCATCTCGGCGAGCAGGGGCTTGAGGAACGGGTAGTGGGTGCAGCCAAGGATGATGGTGTCGCAACCGGCCGCAATCAGCGGCTCCACGTAGCCTTGCAACAGCAGGCGCAGGGCCGGACTGTCCAGGTCGCCGGTTTCGATCAGCTCCACCAGGCCCGGGCAGGGTTGGGTGACCACCCGCACATCGGTGGCGAAGCGGTCAAGCAAGGCGGCGAACTTGGCGCTTTGCAGGGTGCCGGTGGTCGCCAGCACGCCGACGACGCCACTGCGGGTCGCGGCAGCCGCGGGTTTGACTGCCGGTTCCATGCCCACCAATGGCCAGTCGGGATAGTCCTGGCGCAAATCGGCAACCGCCGCAACGGTCGCCGTGTTGCAGGCAATCACAAACGCTTTGGCGCCCTTCTCACGGAAGAACGTCGCCACCTTTCGCGAACGATCGAGGATGAACGCCGGGGTTTTCTCGCCGTAGGGGATATTCCCGCCATCCGCCACGTACAGCAGCGACTCATGGGGCAGCAGACGCTGGATTTCGTCCAGCACCGACAGGCCGCCGACACCGGAGTCGAACACACCAATCGGCGCATCCTTAACCATGTTGGCTACCGCAGACGCTGCAGCCGGGATCGCGCTTGACCCGCAACTCGCGAAAACGCGTGGTCAGGGCGTCGATCAACAACAGCCGCCCCACCAGCGGCTCGCCGAAACCGGCCAGCAATTTCAAGGCTTCCAGGGCTTGCAGGCTGCCGACCAAACCCACCAGCGGGCCGATGACACCGGCTTCGCTGCAGGTCAGTTCGGCGTCGCTGCCGTGCCCGTATAAACAGTGGTAGCAGGGGCTTTCGGCGCGACGAGGGTCGAACACCGACAGCTGGCCTTCGAGGCGAATCGCCGCACCGCTCACCAAAGGCTTGCCGGCAGCGACACACGCAGCGTTGACCGCTTCGCGGGTGGAGAAGTTGTCGCTGCAATCCAGTACCACATCGACCACCGCAACGGCGGCCGCGAGGGAATCCTCATCCAGCGCGCTGCGATGGGCAACCAGCTGTATTTCAGGATTGATCGCGCTCAGGCGGCGAATCGCCGAGTCGACCTTGCTCAGGCCGACGCTGTCGGTGTCGTGAATGATCTGGCGTTGCAGGTTGGTCAGGTCGACAGTGTCGAAATCCGCCAAATGCAGCTCACCCACCCCCGCCGCCGCCAGGTACAGCGCCACTGGCGAACCGAGGCCACCCAGGCCGACGATCAGCGCGCGGCTGTTTTTCAGGCGCAACTGGCCTTCGATGTCGACATGCTGCAACAGAATCTGCCGGCTATAGCGCAACAGCTCCTGGTCGTTCATCACGGGCGGCGTCCCAACGTGATGCGTTCGTGGCCGCCCAGGTCGATGCGGCTGTGGACTTCTTCAAAGCCTTCCCCCAGCAGCAGGTCGCGCACGGCGGGCGCCTGGTCGTAACCGTGTTCCAGCAGCAACCAACCCGCGGCGTCGAGGTGCGCAGGCGCCTGGGCGATGATCAGCCGCAGGTCGTCCAGGCCGTCATGCCCGGATACCAGCGCGCTGGCCGGTTCAAAGCGCACGTCACCGGCCACCAGGTGCGGGTCGGTGTCGGCTATATAAGGTGGGTTGCTGATGATCAGGTTGTAAGTGTGGCCTTCGAGGGCACTGAACCAATGGCTGTTCAGCACCGTGGCGTTGTTCAGGTGCAGGCGCTGGCGGTTGCGTTCGGCCAGGGCCACAGCTTCCAGCACGCGGTCGACCGCCGTCACTTGCCAGGCCGGGCGTTCGCTGGCCAGGGCCAGGGCAATCGCGCCGCTGCCGGTGCCCAGGTCCAGGACCTTGGCCGGTGTGGCAGGCAGCAATTCCAGGGCGGCTTCCACCAGCATCTCGGTTTCCGGACGCGGGATCAGCGTGTGCGGTGCCACTTCCAGGTCGAGCTTCCAGAAGCCTTGCTGGCCGAGGATGTAGGCCACGGGCTCGCCGGCACGACGGCGTTGCAGGTAGTCGGCAAAGGTCAGCGCGTGTTCACTGCTGACGATTTTTTCCGGCCAGGTGTGCAGGTAGCTGCGGGACTTGCCCAAGGCGGCGGCCAGCAACAATTCCACGTCCAGGCGCGCAGTCGGCGAGTCCGGCAGGTCGGCGGCGCGTAACAAACTGGCAATAATGGTCATTTATTCACCTATCGCCGCAAGCTGGTCGGCCTGGTATTCGGCCAACAACGGCTCGATTACCGCATCGACGCCACCGGCGAGGATTTCGTCCAGGGAGTACAGCGTCAGGTTGACGCGGTGGTCGGTGACCCGGCCCTGGGCAAAGTTGTAGGTACGAATGCGCTCGGAACGGTCGCCCGAGCCCACCAGCAGCTTACGCTCGCTGGCAATCGCATTGGCGGCGGCGCTGGTCTGCTGGTCATTCAGCTTGGCCGACAGCCAGGACATGGCCCGCGCACGGTTCTTGTGCTGGGAACGTTCTTCCTGGCACTCCACCACGATGCCCGAAGGCAAGTGAGTGATACGGATCGCCGAGTCAGTCTTGTTGACGTGCTGGCCACCGGCGCCCGATGAGCGGTAGGTGTCGACCCGCAGGTCTGCGGGGTTGATCTCGATGGCTTCCTGCTCGTCGGGCTCGGGCAACACGGCCACGGTGCACGCCGAGGTGTGGATACGGCCCTGGGATTCCGTGGCCGGCACCCGCTGCACGCGGTGCACGCCGGATTCGAACTTCAGTTTGCCGTAGACATTCTCGCCCTCAACCCGGGCGATGACTTCTTTATAGCCGCCGTGTTCGCCTTCGTTCTCGGACAAAATCTCCACACGCCAGCCGCGACGCTCGGCATAGCGCGAATACATGCGGAACAGGTCGCCGGAGAAAATCGCCGCTTCGTCACCGCCGGTGCCGGCGCGGATTTCAAGGAATACGTTGCGCCCGTCGTTCGGATCCTTGGGCAACAGCATGCGTTGCAGGTCGCCTTCCAGTTCGATCAGCTTGTCCTTGGCCTCTCGCACTTCTTCAACGGCCATTTCGCGCATGTCCGGGTCGCTGTCCTTGAGCAGCGCCTGGGCGCCTTCGAGGTCAGCCTGAACCTTGAGCAACTGTTTATAGGTGCCCACGATCGGCTCAACTTCCGCGTACTCCTTGGAATAGGTGCGGAACTTGGTCTGATCGGAGATGACCTCGCCATCGCCGAGCAAGGCGGTCAGTTCTTCGAAACGGTCCTGAAGGACGTCCAGTTTATTGAGCAGTGACGCTTTCATTGCGGTTTTTTATCCGAAGAGCTTTCTGTCGCGCCCTCACCGAGGGCAAAGAGTTCCTGGGCCATGGCCAGCGCATCGAGGCGGCCTTCGGCGGTAAGCTTTTTCAACTGGACACTGGGAGCGTGCAGCAATTTGTTGGTCAGGCCGCGCGCCAGTTGCATCAGCACGTCTTCGGCGCTGCTGCCGTTGGCGAGCATACGCTGGGCCTTGATCAATTCCTCGTCCCGCAGGCGTTCGCCTTGCTGACGGTAGGCCTTGAGCACGTCCACTGCCGCCAGTTCACGCAGGCGCACCATGAAATCGTCGGCACCGGTGCTGACCATTTCCTCGGCAGCCTGGGCAGCGCCCTGGCGACTCTTCAGGTTTTCGGCGACCACTTCGTGCAGGTCGTCGACGCTGTAGAGGTAAACGTCGTCCAACTCGCCGACTTCAGGCTCGATATCCCGGGGAACGGCGATATCCACCATGAAGATCGGCTTGTGCTTGCGCAGTTTCAGGGCGCTTTCCACCGCGCCCTTGCCGAGGATCGGCAACTGGCTGGCAGTAGAGCTGATGACGATGTCGCTGCGCACCAGCTCGGCCGGGATGTCGGAGAGCAACACCGCGTGGGCACCGAACTGCTCGGCCAGGATGCTGGCGCGTTCCAGGGTACGGTTGGCGACGACGATGCGCTTTACGCCCAGCTCGTGCAGGTGGCGGGCGACCAGGGTGATGGTCTCGCCGGCGCCGATCAGCAGGGCCTGGCTGCGCTGCAAGTCACTGAAAATCTGTTTGGCCAGGCTGACGGCGGCAAACGCCACGGACACCGGGTTTTCACCGATGGCGGTGTCGGTGCGCACCTGCTTGGCGGAGTTGAAGGTGGCCTGGAACAGGCGCCCCAGCAGCGGGCCGATGGTGCCGGCCTCGCGGGCCACGGCGTAGGCGGACTTCATCTGGCCGAGAATCTGCGGTTCGCCCAACACCAGCGAATCCAGCCCGGAGGCGACGCGCATCATGTGACGAACTGCCGCATCCTCTTCGTGCACATATGAGCTTTGGCGCAGCTCATCGAGGCTCAAATGGTGGTAATCGGCCAGCCAGCGCAGCACCACATCCGCTGAAAGATGTTCCTGCTCTATATAGAGCTCGCTGCGATTACAGGTCGAAAGGATCGCAGCTTCGCGACTGTCGGTGAGCCGGCAGAGCTGCTGCAAGGCCTCAACCAACTGCTCGGGAGTAAAAGCCACGCGCTCGCGGACGTCTACAGAAGCAGTCTTGTGGTTAATACCGAGTGCAAGGAAGGCCATTCAATATCGCTGATGATGTCGGGAAGCCGACAATTGTCCTACTTCGAATGATTCAGAACAACCACCGTAGGCTATTGTCCTAGTAGCTTACGCCTATAAAGGCCATCTGTAGGAGCGAGCTTGCTCGCGATGGTCGTTAACGATAACGCTGGCTTACGGGATAAAACGCGTTGTCCTCTGGTTCTTCGCGAGCAAGCTCGCTCCTACACGGTTATGTTTGGCCGAAGGCTTGTGTCATGATGATCCGACCGCAGGTTAGTCGTCCTCTTCCTATATGAATAGATCTTCCGCGTTGCTCCTTGCTTTTGTCTTTCTCAG
Source organism: Pseudomonas sp. P7779 (assembly GCF_013386315.1). Taxonomy (NCBI): domain Bacteria; kingdom Pseudomonadati; phylum Pseudomonadota; class Gammaproteobacteria; order Pseudomonadales; family Pseudomonadaceae; genus Pseudomonas; species Pseudomonas sp. P7779. Next base: position 6,033 of record NZ_JACARZ010000077.1, read on the forward strand.
CGGCTGCCAGGCCATGGCACCCGTGTCGCCGGACGGTACGCCGCCGGTAGAAGACAGCACCCCCGCCCCTGAAAAGCCCAAGGTTTATTCCTCGTTCAGTGAAGAGACGATCTTCAGCCTGCTGAGCGCGGAGCTGGCCGGCCAGCGCAATCGTTTCGACATTGCCCTGGATAACTACGTGACCCAGGCCATTAATACTCAGGATCCGGGGATTTCGGAGCGGGCGTTTCGCATCGCCGAGTACCTGGGCGCCGATCAGGCGGCCCTGGACTCCTCGCTGATCTGGGCGAAAAACGCCCCGGACGATCTCGAGGCGCAACGGGCAGCGGCCATTCAACTGGCCCGCGCCGGACGCTATGACGACTCCATGGTGTATATGGAGAAGGTCCTGCAGGGCAAGGGCGACACGCATTTCGACTTCCTCGCGCTGTCGGCCGCCGACACCGATCAGGACACCCGCAACGGCCTGATGAAGAGTTTCGACCGCCTGCTGCAAAAACACCCGAACAACAGCCAGCTGATTTTCGGCAAGGCGCTGTTGTTGCAACAGGATGATGAGCCCGAGGCTGCGCTGAAGCTGCTGGAGCAACACCCGCCGGAAGAGGGCGAGATTGCGCCGATCCTGCTGCGCGCCCGCCTGCTGCAAAACCTCAACCGCGGCAAGGAAGCGATTCCGCTGCTGGAAAAAAGCATCAAGAAGTACCCGGGCGACAAACGCCTGCTGCTGACCTATGCCCGCATGCTGGTTGAACAGGACCGCATGGAAGACGCCAAGGTGCAATTCGCCAACCTCGTGCAGCAATACCCGGACGATGACGAATTGCGCTACTCCCTGGCGCTGGTGTGCCTGGAAGCCAAGGCCTGGGATGAGGCCAAGGGTTACCTGGAAGACCTGATCGCCCGCGAGAGCCACGTGGATTCGGCGCACCTGAACCTGGGCCGCATCGCTGAAGAGCGTAACGACCCGCAGGCTGCATTGCTTGAATACGCCCAGGTCGGCGCCGGCAATGACTACCTGCCGGCGCAACTGCGCCAGGCCGATATCCTGATGAACAACGGCCGCACCGACGAGGCGGAAAAACGCCTGGCTGCCGCACGGGATGCCGAACCGGACTACGCGATCCAGCTGTACCTGATCCAGGCCGAGACCCTGTCGGCCAACAAGCAGGGCGATCGCGCCTGGAAAATCCTCCAGCAAGCCTTGCTGCAATATCCGGACGACTTGAACCTGCTGTACACCCGCGCCATGCAGGCGGAAAAACGCAATGACCTGGCGCAGATGGAAAAAGACCTGCGCCTGATCATCAAGCGCGACCCGGACAATGCCATGGCACTGAACGCCCTGGGTTACACCTTGTCCGACCGTACAACGCGTTACGCCGAAGCCAAGGAGCTGATTGAAAAGGCTCACCAGCTCAACCCGGAAGACCCGGCCGTACTCGACAGCCTCGGCTGGGTGAATTACCGCCTGGGCAACCTGGACGAAGCCGAGCGCTTGTTGCGCCAGGCGCTGGAGCGCTTCCCCGACCAGGAAGTCGCCGCACACCTGGGCGAAGTGCTCTGGGCCAATGGCAAGCAGCGTGAAGCGCGACAAATCTGGGAGAAGTTCCTCAAGGAACAACCCGAAAGCCCAATCCTGCGCAGCACCATCAAGCGCCTGACCGGATCCGAGACCCTTTAACTTTATGTTTTTGCGCCACGTTATCGTTTTCAGCTTTATCGCCCTGCTCGCCGGCTGTTCCGGTCTTGGCACCCGTGAATCTGTCGAAGGCCCGGGCAACCCGGCGCAGTGGCAGCAGCACAAGGATCAACTGAGCAGCCTTGATGGCTGGCAGATCGAGGGCAAGGTGGGCATTCGCGCCCCGAAAGATTCGGGCAGCGGCACCTTGTTCTGGCTGCAACGCCAGGACTATTACGACATTCGCCTGTCTGGCCCGCTGGGCCGCGGTGCGGCACGCCTGACCGGCCGGCCGGGGCAAGTCAGCCTGGAAGTGGCCAATCAGGGCCGCTATGAAGCGCCAACGCCGGAAGCCCTGCTGGAAGAACAGATGGGCTGGAAACTCCCCGTATCGCACCTGGTGTGGTGGGTACGCGGTCTTCCTGCGCCAGACAGCAAGAGCCGCCTGAGCCTCAATGGCGACAGCCGCCTGGCTTCGCTGGAACAGGATGGCTGGCAGGTCGAATACCTGAGCTATGTGCAACAGAACGGTTACTGGCTGCCCGAGCGCATCAAGCTGCATGGCACCGACCTTGACGTCACGCTGGTGATCAAGGACTGGCAACCGCGCAAGCTGGGGCAGTGAGATGAACGAGCAACGCCTGACCCTGCCCTCCCCGGCCAAACTCAATTTGATGCTGCACATTCTCGGTCGCCGTGAAGACGGCTATCACGAGTTGCAGACGATTTTTCAGTTTCTCGACTACGGCGATGAGCTGACCTTCGCCGTTCGCGATGACGGCGTGATCCAGTTGCACACCGAATTCGACGGCGTGCCTCACGACAGCAACCTGATTGTGAAGGCCGCGAAAAAACTCCAGGAACAATCCGGTTGCCCACTGGGCATCGACATCTGGATCGAAAAAATCCTGCCCATGGGCGGCGGCATCGGTGGCGGCAGCTCAAATGCCGCAACGACATTGCTCGGCCTGAATCACTTGTGGCAACTGGGTTGGGACCACGATCGCCTGGCGGCGCTGGGCCTGACACTGGGCGCGGACGTCCCGGTTTTCGTGCGTGGGCACGCCGCTTTTGCCGAAGGCGTGGGGGAGAAACTCACCCCTGTAGACCCCGAAGAGCCGTGGTATGTCGTGCTTGTTCCGCAAGTATCTGTAAGTACAGCAGAAATTTTTTCAGATCCACTGTTGACACGTAACTCTCCTCCCATTAAAGTGCGCCCCGTTCCCAAGGGAAACAGTCGAAATGACTGCTTACCGGTTGTAGCAAGGCGCTATCCAGATGTACGTAACGCTTTGAATTTGTTAGGTAATTTTACCGAAGCAAAATTAACCGGAACTGGAAGTTGTGTGTTTGGGGGCTTCCCAAGCAAAGCTGAAGCTGATAAAGTCTCGGCCCTTCTTACAGAGACCCTTACAGGGTTTGTAGCAAAGGGAAGCAACGTTTCGATGTTGCATCGCAAGCTGCAAAGTCTGCTCTAAAGGAACCGAGTACTGGGTACTCGTTGCAACAGATACAGGGGCGTCGCCAAGCGGTAAGGCAGCAGGTTTTGATCCTGCCATGCGTTGGTTCGAATCCAGCCGCCCCTGCCATTTTCTATACTCATCCAGGTTACCCTCAGCCTCTAGGTACTGCGCGTGTCCAAGATGATGGTCTTTACGGGGAATGCTAACCCCGATCTGGCTCGGCGTGTTGTACGTCAGCTGCATATCCCTCTCGGTGACATCTCTGTCGGTAAATTCTCCGACGGCGAAATTACAGCCGAGATCAATGAAAACGTCCGCGGTAAAGATGTCTTCATTATTCAGCCGACTTGCGCTCCGACCAACGATAACCTGATGGAACTCGTCGTGATGGCTGATGCCTTCCGCCGCTCCTCAGCGACTCGAATCACAGCTGTAATCCCTTACTTTGGTTATGCCCGTCAGGATCGCCGTCCGCGTTCCGCACGTGTGGCTATCAGCGCGAAAGTCGTTGCTGACATGCTGACCGTGGTAGGTATCGACCGTGTTCTCACGGTTGACCTGCACGCTGACCAAATCCAGGGGTTCTTCGATATTCCGGTAGATAACATCTACGGCTCCCCCGTCCTGGTGGATGACATCGAAGACCAGCGCTTTGAAAACCTGATGATCGTGTCCCCGGACATTGGTGGCGTCGTGCGTGCACGGGCTGTTGCCAAATCCCTGGGCGTGGATCTCGGGATCATCGACAAACGCCGCGAGAAAGCCAATCACTCTGAAGTGATGCATATCATCGGTGATGTCGAAGGGCGTACCTGTATTCTGGTTGATGACATGGTCGACACCGCCGGCACCCTGTGCCACGCGGCGAAAGCCTTGAAAGAGCACGGTGCAGCAAAAGTCTTCGCCTACTGCACACACCCTGTGCTGTCGGGCCGAGCGATCGAGAACATCGAGAACTCAATGCTGGACGAACTGGTGGTGACTAACACCATCCCGTTGTCCGCTGCCGCTCAAGCCTGTTCGCGTATCCGTCAACTGGATATCGCACCGGTAGTTGCCGAAGCGGTTCGCCGCATCAGCAACGAAGAATCGATCAGCGCGATGTTCCGTTAAGGGTCAAACCTTAGCAGCATCAACCTGACGAAAAGCGCCCCGCCCCAGCATTCTGTTGGGGCGGGGCTTTTTTGCCCATATCGCCTTTAGCGCTGGTCGCAAACGCTAGGGCGAATGTGGTTATTTTGGAGATACAACATGAACGATTTTACTTTGAATGCTGAACTGCGTTCCGACCTGGGGAAAGGTGCGAGCCGCCGCCTGCGTCGTCTCGCAAGCCTGGTTCCAGCTGTAGTTTACGGTGGCGAAAAAGCCCCTGAATCCATCAGCATGCTGGCTAAAGAAATCGCCAAACTGCTCGAAAACGACGCGGCTTACAGCCACATCATCGAGCTGAACGTTGGCGGCACCAAGCAGAACGTCATCATCAAGGCACTGCAACGTCACCCAGCTAAAGGCCACGTGCTGCACGCTGACTTCGTACGCGTAGTAGCTGGTCAGAAACTGACCGCTATCGTGCCTGTGCACTTTGTTGGTGAAGAAGCTCCGGTCAAGAAAGGCGGCGAAGTTTCGCACGTTATCGCCGAGATCGAAGTGACCTGCCTGCCGAAAGACCTGCCTGAGTTCATCGAAGTCGACCTGTCGGCTCTGGAAATCGGCGCAATCGTTCACCTGTCCGACCTCAAGGCTCCTAAAGGCGTTGAGTTCGTTGCACTGGCTCACGGTGACGACAAAGCTGTTGCAAACGTACACGCTCCACGCGTTGCACCAGAAGCTGAAGAAGGCGCTGCAGAGTAATTCACTCTGTAATGCCGGAGCTTGAGGAAACATCGCGGACCGGAACGTAGCGAGAAAGCGGGCGAGAATGCGAAGTTGGCCTCTAACGGTTAATGAGTTTTTGTCGTCCACTTTCGCCGCACCAACGGCGATGTTATCCACAACTCCAAAGGAAGGGCCCCTGTCGTGACTGCCATTAAACTGATCGTTGGCCTGGGAAATCCAGGCGCCGAATACGAACAGACCCGGCATAACGCGGGGGCCCTTTTTGTTGAGCGCATCGCCCACGCCCAAGGCGTCAATCTTGTGGCCGATCGCAAATATTTCGGCCTGACCGGACGCTTTTCGCATCAGGGTCAGGATGTTCGTCTGTTGATTCCCACCACCTACATGAACCGCAGCGGCCAGGCTGTCGCGGCGCTTGCGGGCTTCTTCCGGATCAAACCCGAAGAAATCCTGGTGGCCCATGACGAACTAGACCTGCCACCCGGCGTTGCCAAGCTCAAGCAAGGCGGCGGCCATGGCGGGCATAATGGCCTGCGCGACATCATCGCGCAGTTGGGCAATCAGAATACGTTCTACCGCTTGCGGCTTGGCATTGGCCACCCGGGCGTTGCCAGTATGGTTTCAAATTTCGTCCTGGGTCGTGCGCCACGCGCCGAACAGGAAAAACTCGATGCCAGCATCGATTTTGCCCTCGGCGTGCTGCCGGATATCTTCGCCGGTGAATGGAACCGTGCGATGAAAAACCTGCACAGCCAGAAGGCCTGACTCTTTACCCGAGGGGAAACACCATGGGATTCAATTGCGGCATCGTCGGCCTACCTAACGTCGGCAAGTCCACCCTGTTCAACGCCCTGACCAAATCCGGTATTGCGGCGGAGAACTTCCCCTTCTGCACCATCGAACCGAACACCGGTATCGTGCCGATGCCCGATACACGCCTGGACGCCCTGGCGGCCATCGTGAATCCAAAGCGCATCCTGCCGACCACCATGGAGTTCGTCGACATCGCGGGCCTGGTAGCCGGCGCTTCGAAAGGTGAAGGCCTGGGCAACAAGTTCCTCGCCAACATCCGCGAGACCGATGCCATCGCCCACGTGGTCCGCTGCTTCGAAGACGAGAACGTGATTCACGTCTCCAACAGCGTCGACCCGAAACGCGACATCGAGATCATCGACCTGGAACTGATCTTCGCCGACCTCGACAGCTGCGAGAAGCAACTGCAAAAGGTCACGCGTAACGCCAAGGGCGGCGACAAGGACGCAGTGGTCCAGAAAGCCTTGCTGGAGCAACTGATTGCCCACTTCACCCTGGGCAAGCCGGCACGCAGCCTGATGAAGAGCATGAGCGCCGACGAAAAAGCTGTGATCAAGGGCTTCCACCTGCTGACCACCAAGCCGGTGATGTACATCGCCAACGTGGCTGAAGACGGTTTCGAGAACAACCCGCTGCTCGACGTGGTCCTGGCCATTGCCGAAGAAGAAGGCGCTATCGTTGTTCCGGTGTGCAACAAGATCGAAGCGGAAATCGCCGAGCTGGAAGACGGCGAAGAGAAAGACATGTTCCTCGAGGCCCTGGGCCTGGAAGAGCCTGGCCTGAACCGCGTGATCCGTGCCGGCTACGAAATGCTGCACCTGCAGACCTACTTCACCGCCGGTGTTGAAGAAGTACGCGCCTGGACCGTCAAGGTCGGTGCCACTGCCCCGCAAGCGGCTGGCGTGATCCACACCGACTTCGAAAAAGGCTTCATCCGCGCCGAAGTCATCGCCTACAACGACTTCATCCAGTTCAAGGGTGAAGCCGGTGCCAAGGAAGCCGGTAAATGGCGCCTGGAAGGCAAGGAATACATCGTCAAGGATGGCGACGTGATGCACTTCCGCTTCAACGTATAAGCTTTACCTGCGGCCTATGCCGCAAAACAAAAAGCCGATGCACTGCATCGGCTTTTTTGTGGGCGCTCACTTCCCCGCCACCGAAAAAAACTTCGGTATTCAATATTGTTAGAGCCAGTCCCATCTCTAAAATTAGCAGCGAGAACTTCAGAATTCGATTCGGTAGATATGAAAAATCACCAGCCCGGTAGGCAGTCCAGCTCGCTACCAACGTGCGCATGCCCCTGGGGAAGCGCCTCCCTGCGATAGGGCGCCGTTGTAAGCTAGTAAGCGGCCTACCCTGCCGTTACTGCTAACGACGGCACCTAGGCGGAATCGGACTACTTGCCTCGATGTTAGACAGCCGGACCTTCTACTGCTCCAGACCGTCACAGCTTTCCTAAACTCCCTGTGACTGTTAGCTCAGCAATTCCCTGACGAATAAACACAAGGTTCTCATCCAGTGTTTCGAGCGCACCGCGCACGTTGTTGGCAATTTCTGCCGACCCACGTTGTTCGACCCACTTGGAAAGCTCTTCAACTGCGGCGCCTAGGGCGAGTTGGTTCTGATTAAGGCGATCAAACAAGCTAGCAATCAGTTTGATATCCGTCATGGCGGCTCTCCGTGTTTTGAGCAAGCGTAGCACCGACGCCTTAATCACTCGGAATCACTTTCATGGAAAGCATATCTACCGGCGGCTGGAACCTGCTGACTTAGTACAGCAACAAGCACTTGCCGATGGAAACGCCCAATACACCGCCGACACCTTGGACATCCCCATTAGCACGGTGCGCCTACGTTTGTCCCGGGCGCGAGAACAGCTCAAGCGGGCCACCTACAACCCGCTACAACCGTAAATCAGCGCACCGGCGCAACGCCGACACCCTTTGCAGGAGCAGTTGATTTACCCGTTTGACGCAAGCGTTGGGCAGCAGGGATATCTGCCCGACTCGATTGATCTGGTATCAGGCCTTTTTGGTACGCGGCAACAGAATCGCCAACACCCCGAACAGCGGCAGGAACGAGCACAGCGTGTACACGTACTCGATGCCGTGGATGTCTGCCAGGTGCCCCAGCAGCGCCGCACCAATCCCGCCAAAACCGAACATCAAACCGAAGAACACCCCGGCGATCATCCCCACATTGCCCGGCACCAACTCTTGCGCATACACCACAATTGCCGAGAACGCCGAGGCCAGGATAAAGCCGATCACCACGCTCAGAATGCTGGTCCAGAACAGGTCCACATGGGGCAGAATCAGGGTGAACGGCGCCACCCCGAGGATCGAAAACCAGATCACCGCCTTACGGCCGATCTTGTCGCCAATCGGCCCGCCAAAGAACGTGCCCGCCGCCACCGCGCCGAGGAACAGGAACAGATGCAGCTGGGAACTGGCCACCGACAGGTCGAACTTCTCGATCAGGTAGAAGGTGAAGTAACTGGTGAAACTGGCCATGTAGAAGTACTTGGAAAACACCAGCAGGCCCAGCACCACCAGCGCGCTCAACACCCGGCCCTTGGACAGGCCGTGAGTGGCCGCCTGGCCTTGCTTGAGCTTGAACAGGTTCAAGTGGTGGGCGTACCAGCGGCTGATCGCATACAGCACAAACAACGCAAACACCGCGAACAGGCCGAACCAGGCCACATTGCCCTGGCCGAACGGAATGATGATCGCCGCCGCCAGCAACGGGCCGAAGGCCGAGCCGGCATTACCGCCCACCTGGAACGTCGACTGCGCCAGACCATAACGCCCGCCCGACGCCAGGCGCGCCACGCGGGACGCTTCCGGGTGGAAGGTCGACGAGCCGATGCCGATCAACCCCGCCGCCAGCAGGATCAACGGGAAGCTGCCCACCTGGGACATCATCAGGATGCCCACCAGCGTGCAGATCATTCCGCAGGGCAACAGGTACGGCTTGGGATGGCGATCGGTGTAATAACCCACCCACGGCTGCAGCAGGGACGCGGTGAGCTGGAACGTGAGGGTGATCAGGCCGACCTGGGTGAACGTCAGGCCGTAATTGGCCTTGAGCATCGGGTAGATCGAGGGCAGTACCGACTGGATCAAGTCATTGATCAAATGCGCCAGCGCCACCGCGCCGATTACACGCATCACCAACGGGCTGGTTTGCCCGGCGGCAGGCGTCGTAGCCACGGAGGGCTGGGAATTGCTCAGAGCCATGGGAGGTTTTCCGTACAGCAGATGGATGCACAGGTGCAGGTGCGACAATGTGCCACTTTTGGGTGCAGGAAGGCTATCCCGTTAGCAGGCTAACGAGTAGATGAATCGATGCAGCGGTCATGGTTTGTAAAGGGCCAGCAAGATGAATCCCTTTAATTTGCGGGACGTTTCCTAGAGAATCTTTCGGCCTTGTGCCTGGGGGAGTCGGTGGCTAGTCTTCGGTCCGTCGCTGGTTTTCAGTGATCGGGTTTAGTCGCCCGGACTTATATCAGGCGCATGCTTTCATGAGGTTTCATGGTGGCTGTGCGCAGGGCACCTTCGGGTGCGCCGGGTTTTCCTGATTAGCCGGTCGACTAACCTGCGTACAGCCGCCACCCTTCGTTTAGTCGCGAACGGTACGGCTTCAAGTTAATCAGGAGCTATGCCATGTTTAAAATTGTCCCCGATCCACCCCGTGACCAAGCCAAAGACCGCGCCGCCTTCAACCGAGCGCTCGACCACTACCTACCCACTGACCCGCCGCAACCCTCGACAAACTTCTACGCCATCAGCGACGAAATCAGCTTCGAAGACTCCCTGCTCTACACCGCCGACCTGCTGCACAGCGCCTCGGCCACCGCGCTCGACTGTGGCGAACAACTGCAAAGCCCCGAGCGTGCCAAAGTGCTTGCCGTGTGGCACCTGCTGGAAATGGCCAAAGCCATGGTCGACCGCTCGATAGAGTGCCTGCACCCGCGCAAAACCTGACGCACGAACGCCAGAACACCGCAGATCAACTGTGGGAGCGGGCTTGCTCGCGAAGGCGGTGGACCAGCCAATACCTCTGCTGACTGACACACCGCATTCGCGAGCAAGCCCGCTCCCACCTTTTGATCTTCGCCGCCTTGGGACCTGCGCAAACCCCAACCGCTCGTCACCAAACCCGGTGTTTCCCGTTAAACAGTTGATAGCGTAGATAAATTTTCAAAAAAAGCGCTTGACGCATTCCCGTTCTCCGCGAATAATGCGCGCCACTTGGCTACATAGCTCAGTTGGTTAGAGCATAGCATTCATAATGCTGGGGTCCGGGGTTCAAGTCCCTGTGTAGCCACCAAGTACTAAAAACGGCTTACCGAAAGGTAGGCCGTTTTTTTATGCCTGAAGAAAAGTCCAGGGCCCTACTGCCCTGGAGACGTCAGTGTTTATGCCGATGGTGCACATCGGGAAAATGCGCATGACTGTGCAGGATCGGTGCGTGCTCATGCGCATGACTATGTGGCTCGGTACCGTCCCACTCAAAGCCGTGCACATGCTGGTGGTGCTCGTCGTGTGTATGGCGATGGCCGTGCGTAAGAGGATCGTGCTGATGCTCGTGGGCATGATGTTCCATCAAGTGAATCCACACCCCGATGGCCATCAAGGCGGCAGCGAGCAAGAACATCAGCGAGACCGACTCGCCCAGGATCAGAATCGAGATGACCGCACCCAGAAAGGGAGCCGTGGAAAAATAGGCACCGGTGCGCGCGCTGCCAAGCCCACGCAGAGCGAGCACAAACAACACCAGACTTACGCCATACCCAAGCAGCCCAACCACCATGATGGACCCCAGCGTGGCCACGGCTGGCAGTTGCGACCCGATGGCCAACGCCAGACAGCAATTGACCACCCCCGCCGCCAAGCCTTTGCTCCCGGCGATAAAAAGCGCATCTGAGGCAGAGACCTTACGGGTCAGGTTGTTGTCGATGGCCCAACAAAAACAGGCGAACGCCACGGCCAGCGGCCCCGTCCAATCATGAGCCGTCGCCGTCCCTTGCGGCCACGACAAGACGAGCCCGCCCAAAACAATCGCGATCATGCCGACCACAATCCGGCGATCCGCGTTCTCTTTAAACACGACCCACGCCAGCACGGCCGTGAGCACTGACTCAAGATTGAGCATCAGCGATGCGGTGGCGCCCGCGGTACGGGTGAGGCCATACATGAGCGCCACTGGCGCAAGCACGCCCCCAAAGACGATGGCGCCCATCAACCAGGGCCACTCTCCGGCTGCAAGGCCGGGCCGTTTCCAGCCGTGGTCGCGGGCAAACCGAACGATGGCCAGGCCCAGGCCGCTGCCCAGATAGAGCAGCCCTGCCAACAGTATGGGCGGCGTATCCAGCCCCAAGAGCTTGGCAAGCGGAGTGCTGGCGCCGAACAACGCCGCAGCAGCCAACGCGTAGAGAACGCTCACATTCATAATGGGTTGCCCTATCAGGCTTATTGCATAAGGACGAGCATCATAGCTGTGCCCGGGTAAGAATTATGTGAATGCCAGCCTGGCTGGATTCTGTACGACTGAAGCGGCAGGATAGCCCGGCTGGCAAACCACAAGAAGGTGACGCATGACATTCCCCGCTACCGGCATCAGCACTGAGCGCCTCTTACTGCTGGGCGCCCACCCTTCCCACGCTCGCGCCCTGCAAATGTACCTGCTGCAAAATCGCGCCTTTCTGCAGCCTTGGGAGCCTTCGCGTGACGACGCCTTTTTTGAACCGGACGCCATCACCGAACGCCTCCACGCCATGGCCGACAAAACCGCCAGCGGCGAAGCGTTGCACCTGCTGATATTCAGCCAGGACCAAATCATCGGCGCCTGCAACTTCAGCAACATCGTGCGCGGTGCGTTTCAGGCCTGCCACTTGGGTTATGCGCTGGCTGAATCCGCCCAAGGCCAAGGCTTGATGCACGAAGCGCTGACGGCGGCGATTGCCCATGTGTTCGACGCCATGCAGCTGCACCGAATCATGGCCAACTACCGCCCAGAGAATGAGCGCAGTGCGCGCCTGCTGGCACGGCTGGGGTTTGAAAAAGAGGGCGAGGCGCGGGCGTATCTGAGGATCAACGGGGTCTGGGCGGACCATGTGTTAACGGCACTGATCAATCCGGCAAGCGACCGTCTATTGCAGCCCGAAGTTTTAAACCACTAGAATGGGATTAATTCTCACTTACGATTCTCTCTCATGAAGCTGTCTTCGCCCACCGACGCTCCTACGCTCGATGCGCTGTACCGCGGCTACCACGGCTGGTTGTTGACCTGGTTGCGGCGTCGTGTGCATTGCTCCCATCAGGCGGCCGACGTGGCGCAAGACACTTTCGTACGCTTGTTGGCATCGGGTACTTACGTGGCGCCGGGTGAGCCACGGGCTTATCTGGCCACCATCGCGCGCCGGTTGCTGATGGACAATGGCCGCCGCCGACGCCTGGAACAGGCCTACCGCGAAGAGCTCGAACGCTGCGCCGCGTACCTTGAACAGGCGCCTTCACCGGAGCAGATCCTGCAAGCCGCGCAAATGCTTGAGGCGATCGACCGGGCCTTGGCACGCATGCACAAGCGGATCCGCGACACCTTCATCCTGCGTTACCTCGAAGGCCTGGACCAGGCGCAAATCGCCCAGCGCCTGGGTGTCTCGGTGCGCACAGTACAGAACGATCTGGTGGAAGCCTTGCTGGCGTGTGATGCGTGCGCCCAGCCATGAACCAGCCTCTGCCCCACGCAGTGCTGCGCCAGGCTGCCGAATGGCTGGTGCGGCTGGATCACGAAGGCAACGACGCCAGCGAACAGGCGTTTCGCACCTGGCTGGCCGCCGACCCGCAGCACCCGCAAGCCATTGCCCGCCTTCAGGGCCACTTGCTGCCTCTCAAACAAGCCCCGGCCCGTGCCGCATTGCGCCGGGCCCGGCAGCCTCGCCAAGGGGCAACGCTGGTCAAGTGTCTCGCCCTGGCCCTGCTGCTCGCGGGGGTGCCGGCGTACCAGTACGAGCAACGTGGCTATCTGTTCGCCGACCTGAGCACCGACCGTGGCCAATGGCGCCAGACGCTGCTGGCCGACGGCAGCGACCTGCAACTGGAAGGCAGCTCTGCGGTGAACCTGCACCTGGACGCCAGCCAGCGCCGCGTGCAACTGCTGCATGGTGAGATTCTGGTAACAGTGGCCAAGGACACCCAGCGCCCGTTTTATGTCGACACCCCGCAGGGCAGCATTCGCGCCCTGGGCACGCGTTTTATCGTCGAACTCAGCGACACCGCCACCGTGGTCAAGATGCTCGAATCCTCGACCCGCATCGACAGTGCCGGGCATACGATTACCCTCGGCCCCGGCGAGCAGGTGCGCCTGGATGCAAGCGGGCCCGGCACGCCGAAAAGCGTTGATGTGCAAGCGCAGCAGCAAGCCTGGACGGCCCACCAGTTGCTGGCCAACGACGAGCCGCTGGCGGATGTACTTGAGCGCCTGGCGCGGCATCGCCCGGGTGTGCTGATGTTCGATCGCCAGGCGCTGCAAGGCATTCGGGTGACGGTGATGCTGCCGACGGACGACAGCGACCGCGCATTGCGCCTGCTCACACGCACCCTGCCGATTGAAGTCAGCACCTACACCCCGTGGCTCACACGTGTGCGCCTGAAATCCCCCGCCGGATAATTCTTACGCACCGTTGCGTGTTTTCGGTTTTGCCGCGTCCTTTCCTTGGCCAACATCCAAAGGAGCACCGATAACATGTCTTCAACCCCCACACGCGGCGGCCTGTTGCTGGCCAGTCGACTGTTGCTTGGCTGCCTGCCCCTGGCGGTGCCGGGCCTGGCCTACGCGCAGCAGCAGGTACAGGCGTTCGACATCGCCCCCGGAAAACTCGGTGACGTGCTGACGCGTTACGCCCAGGCCGCCGGCGTGCCGATCTCGTTCCTGTCGCAACAAGTGGCCGGGTTGGACAGCCCCGGCGTGCGCGGCAGCTACAACGTGGAGGACGGGTTCGCGCAGGTGCTGGCCGGCACCGGCTTCGCAGCACGCGGCAATGCCGATGGCTACCAGCTGGAAAGCCTGCCGGTGGCCGGCGGCGCGCTGTCGCTGGGTGCCACAGAGATCACCGCGAATCAGTTGGGCACCATCACTGAGGGCAGCGGTTCCTACACCCCGGGCACCATCGCCACCGCCACGCGCATGGTGCTGACCCCACGGGAAACCCCGCAGTCGATCACCGTGATCACGCGCCAGCATATGGATGACTTCGCGCTCACTTCGATCGACGACGTGATGCGCCATACACCGGGCATCACCGTGTCGACCTTCGACAGCGAGCGTAACAATTACTACGCCCGCGGCTTCTCGGTGGAAAACTTCCAGTACGACGGCATCCCGACCCTGCGCAACTCCGCCTACTCGTCCAGCCAGACCCTCAGCGACATGGCGATCTATGACCGCGTGGAAATCCTCAAGGGTGCCACCGGACTGCTGACCGGCGCCGGCGCCCCTGGCGCGACGATCAACCTGATCCGCAAAAAGCCCACGCGGGACTTCAAGGCCAGCGTCGAACTCGGCGCCGGCAGCTGGGACAACTATCGTTCCCAGATCGACGTGAGTGGCCCGCTGACCGACAGCGGCAACGTGCGCGGGCGTGCGGTGGCGGCGTACCAGGACAAGCACTCGTTCATGGACCACTACCAGCGCAGCACCAATGTGTATTTCGGCACGCTGGAAGCCGACCTGACCGACGACACCCTGCTCACCGTCGGTTTCGATTACCTGGACAGCGACCCGCAAGGCTCGGGCTGGTCCGGCAGCCGTGCGCTGTTCGATCGCAACGGCAACCGCATCGATGTAAAACGCTCCTACAACAACGGCGCCAAGTGGAGCCGCTGGGAGCAGTACTCCCGCAGCGTGTTCTCCACCCTGGAACACAACTTCGACAATGGCTGGGTGATCAAGGGCCAATACACCCACCAACTCATGGGCTACGACGCGCCCCTGGGCTCGATCATGAGTGGCCCGTTCCCCGCCACCGGACTGTCGTCCCTGTACGCGAACAAGTTCACCGGCAACACCCGCGCCGACTCGGGCGATGTCTACGCCAGCGGTCCGTTCAGCCTGCTGGGCCGTACCCATGAATTGGTGATTGGCGCGTCGGCCTCGAACTCCCACTGGACCGGAAAGGACTACGGCGCCCCCACTTATGTGGGCAACAACGAGATCGATTTCTGGAACTTCGATGGCAACGCTCCGGAGCCGAACTGGGGTGAACCGACACGGATCATCGATGCCACGACCCGCCAATCCGCAGGCTATATGGCCGCACGTTTCAACCTCATGGATGACCTGAACCTGTTCCTCGGCAGCCGCGTGGCCAACTACAAATTGCGTGGCGAAGACGACTCCACCGAGACCGGCAAGCTGGTGCCCTACGCCGGGGTCACCTACGACCTGAACGACAACTTCACCGCGTATGCCAGCTACACCGACATCTTCATGCCGACGACCTACAGCCGCGACCGCAACAACAAATTGCTGGAACCGGATGAAGGCAAGAACTACGAGACCGGCCTCAAGGGTGAGTTCTTCGAGGGCCGGCTCAACACCAGCATGGCCTACTTCGAAGTGCACGAAACCAACCGTGCGGAGCCGGACGCCGAATACAACGCCGCGCCGACCAACCCATCCCTCGGGTATGCCGAGAAAGGCATCAAGGCCAAAACCAAGGGTTTCGAGGCCGAGATGTCCGGCGAGCTTGCGCCGGGCTGGCAGGCCCAGGCCGGCTACACCCACAAGATCCTGCGGGATGAGCATGGCGACAAGGCTTCGACCTGGGAGCCGGAGGACCAGCTCAGTTTCTTCACCTCGTACAAACTCAAGGGTCCGCTGGACCGCCTGACCGTCGGCGGCGGCGCGCGCTGGCAGAGCAGAAGCTGGCAAGTGGTGTACAACCGGCCCAAGGCGCAAAACGAAGAGTTCTCGCAGGAAGCGTATTGGGTGGTGGACGCGATGGCCAAGTATCAGGTCAGCGAACATCTTTCCGCGACGCTGAACGTCAACAACCTGTTCGACAAGCAGTACTACACCAACATCGGCTTCTATAACACGGCCTATTACGGCACCCCGCGCAACGTGATGCTCACCACGCGCTGGGACTTCTAACCGGCCAGGCGCCAGCGCCCCGTGACGTGGGGCGCTGTTGCGTCAAACAGCGTGCCGCACAAAACACTGCTCCACCACAGACTTGCCCCACTGCTGCCCCTCCTGCTCGGACGCCAGCACAAAGCCCGCGCTTTCATAAAGCTTGCGCGCCACATCCAGGCCCTTGAACGTCCATAGCCGCACCGCCGGAAACCGGTGCCCGTCACAGAAATCCAGCGCCTCTTTCAACAACCGTTTACCCAAGCCCTGGCCGTGGGCAGACGGGTCGAGGATGAAGCAGCGCAGGGTCGCCTCGCCGTTTTCGCCCTCGCCATCAATCGCGATCGAACCGACGATCTGCTCTGCGTCCAGCACTGCCCAGACTTGGTTGCGCGGGTTGGCCAGGCGCCCCATCAACTCGGCCATGTCCGCCGCCACCAGGCTTTCAAACGGCTGGCCAAAATTCGCATGCTGGGCGTAGTACTCGGCGTGCATCTGCGCGATACGCCCGATGATGCCTGGCCGGTAGCCATGGGCAATGCGGTAGTGCCTCGGCTGCCGGGCGCCAGTACGTTGGGTTTGCAGGGCTGCGGCGTATTGATCGAGCCCACGGCTGACGGCCTGTTGCTGTTCGCTGGACAAGTCGCCAATCGCCTCGCCCACCTGGCGCCGGGCAAACGTTTCGATGTCGCGTAACGTCTTCTGGCCTCGTGTGGTGAGCCGCAGCTTTTTCGAACGGGCATCGTCCTCGTTGGCAAACTCTTCCAGCTCGCCCGCCTCGACCAGCTTGCGCACCATGCGGCTCACCGACGACTTTTCCAGCCCCAGCAACATGACCAGTTCAGCCGCTGTCAGCGCGCCACGCTCGCCGATTTCAACAATCGTGTGCACCGATGACGGTGGGTAACTGCTGGCCGCCAACTTCGGCTGCATGAAGCCCAGCTCTCGCACCATAAGACGCGAGGCACAGCGGATCTGATCGATAAGGTCTGGCTTGGAACGGTTCACGGGGGGAAACCTCTTGCCCGAATGACGAAGGATATAGTTGTACCGCACAACCAAATACAGATCAATCTCCCAACCTGCAAACCACTGAGGTACATTCCCTCCCCACGGACAACAGATCATTCTCAAATGAACGGAGTCATCGCGTGTTTTCGATTTTTCGCCGCCAACGCCTTACCACCCTCTCGCTGATCACCGCCGCCCTCACCCTCGCCGCCTGCCACAGCGCCACCGCGCCGGAACTGCCGCCCGCCCCGGAGCTCGGCTCGGGCTATCGCACCGACATGAGCCCCCGCCACGCCGAGCGCCACATGGCCGCCGCCGCCAACCCGCTGGCCGCCGAAGCCGGGCGCGAGATATTGCGCAAGGGCGGCTCGGCCATCGACGCAGCGATTGCCATGCAGGCCGTGCTGACCCTGGTGGAGCCGCAGTCCTCCGGGATCGGTGGCGGCGCATTCATCATGCTGTGGGACGGCAAGCAGGTGCACGCCTACGACGGTCGCGAAACCGCACCGGCGGGCGCTACCGAGCGGTTGTTCCTCAACGCCGATGGCACGCCGATGTCGTTCCCGCAGGCACAGATTGGCGGGCGTTCGGTGGCCACCCCGGGGGTGTTGCGTGCCCTGGAAATGGCCCATAAAAAGACCGGCCACCTGCAATGGGCCAAACTGTTTGAGCCGGCCATTCGCCTGGCCGAAGAGGGTTTCCCGATCTCTGCGCGCCTGCACAGCCTGATTGCCGCTGACCGCTACATCAGCCGCTCGCCGGAAATGACCGCGTACTTCCTGAATGCCGACGGCAGCCCGAAGGCCACCGGTACGCTGCTGAAAAACCCGGCGCTGGCCAACGTGTTCAAGCGCATCGCCAAGGAAGGGCCGGACGCGCTGTACTACGGCCCCATTGCCGACGAAATCACCCGCAAGGTGCAAGGCAACAGTAACGCCGGCAGCCTGACGCTGACCGACCTCAAGGGCTACAGCGCAGTTGAGCGGGCGCCGTTGTGCACCGACTACAAACGCTGGAAAGTCTGCGGCATGCCGCCGCCGTCGTCGGGCGGGATCGCCATTGCGCAGATCCTCGGCACGTTGCAGGCCCTGGAAACCCGCGACCCGCGTATGACGCTTGGGCTGTTGAAGCCGGTGAAGAGCGACTCCCCGGCCGGCCTGGAACCGGTGCCTGAAGCGGTGCATCTGATCGCCGAGGCCGACCGCCTGGCCTATGCCGACCGCGCCCAGTACGTGGCGGATTCCGACTACGTGCCGGTGCCGGTGGCCGGGCTGGTCGCGCCGGACTATCTGGCCGGGCGGGCCGCATTGATCGGTGAGCGCAGCATGGGCGTCGCCAAGCCGGGCAAGCCTGCGGGAATTGAAGTGGCCTACGCGCCGGATCGCTCGCCGTTGCGCATTTCCACCTCGCAAGTGGTGGCGGTGGATGACGTGGGTGGCGCGGTGTCGATGACCACCACGGTGGAGTCCGCATTCGGTTCCCATGTAATGGTCCAGGGCTTTTTGCTGAATAACCAGATGACCGACTTCTCCTTCATCCCCGAAGAGAACGGCCAGCCGGTGGCCAACCGGATCGAGCCGGGCAAGCGCCCGCGTTCGTCGATGGCACCGACCCTGGTGTTTGATCGCCAGAGCGGTGAGTGGGTGGCCACGGTGGGTTCGCCGGGCGGTTCGCAGATCATCGAATATGTGAGCAAATCCCTGGTGGCCATGCTCGACTGGAACCTCGACCCGCAAGCGGCCGTCGGCCTGCCCAACTTCGGCAGCCGCAACGGCGCGACCGAGCTGGAAGCCGGGTTGTTCAGTGCTCAGCTGAAACAGGCACTCAAGGACAAGGGCCACGCCCTGAGCGAAATCGACATGACCAGCGGCGCCCAGGCGATCGTCAGGGTGCGCGATGCGCAGGGCAAAGCGTCGTTGATCGGCGGGGCTGATCCACGCCGTGAAGGCGAAGCGTTGGGGGATTGAATTGACTCACTGGAGAGCTGCGCGTGCACAAGGCAAATAACCTCGGCGCCCTGGCTGGCGTCGACCATGGGTTTTGTACGATTGACGATCCATTGCGGCCCGACGAGGTGTTCATCTGCAAGCAGGTGCACAGCGCCACGACCATTGAATGGCACCCGGAGCTTACGCCCAACACGGTGGAGGCTGACGGGGTTTTCAGCCGGGATGTGCAGCCGATTGCGGTGATCACCGCCGATTGCCTGCCGTTGCTGATGGCCTCGGAGAGCGGGGATTTTGTCGCGGCGATTCATGGCGGCTGGAAGGGGCTGCAAGGCGGGATCATCGCCAATGCCATGCAACGGTTTGCCGCCGAGGGAGTGGCGTTGGACCAGTTGCGGATTGCGATCGGGCCGTCGATCAAGCCGTGTTGTTATGAGGTGAGTGGCGAGTTTGTGGCGCAGTTGCAGGCGAGTCAGGGGCATTTGTGGCGGGATGGAAATGCGCCGTGGACGTTTGAGCAGCCGGGGCCGTTGTTGGCACCGGAGATTCAGCCGCCAGAACCCAGGCAGGCGTTGAGTGCGTGGTTTGATTTGGGCCGGTATGCGCTGATCTTGCTGGAGGCGGCAGGGATAAAACGTGAGCAGGTTGAGGTAAGCGAAGTGTGTACGTATTGCACCTCGCCGGCGTTTGCGAGTTATCGCAGAAGGACCCATGACAGTACGGAGAGGAAGACGTTGTTGTATTCGTGGATTTCGCGAAAAACGCAACGATAAAGCGGCCGAATACAACCTCCCCGGCAACACCATATTTGTGGCGAGGGAGCTTGCTCCCGTTGGGGTGCGAAGCGCCCCCAGAATGAGCTGATGCGTTTTTTTCAGCAAGAGCACCAAACTCAGTTTCAGGGCTGCTGCGCAGCCCAACGGGAGCAAGCTCCCTCGCCACAATGGAGTCGCTCATGAAAAAGTAATCGGCGCTCCCAAGTCTAACGCCGTAAAAATCACCGGCTGATCTTCAACCCCTTACGCCCCGCATGCCGCTCCAGCGCCAGCTCGATCAACCGGCTCACCAGCTCGCTGTAGCTCATGCCAGCCGCCTGCCACAGCTTCGGATACATGCTGATGCGCGTAAAGCCCGGCAACGAGTTGATCTCGTTGATCAGCACCTCCCCCTCATCCGTCAGAAACACATCCACCCGCGCCAGCCCGGCACAGCCCAGGGTTTCAAACGCTTCGATAGCCAACGCACGAATACGCTCGCTGTCTTCAACACTGATGTCCGCCGGCACCACCACCTGGGCTGCCTGGTCATCGATGTATTTGCTGTCGTAGGAATAGAACCCGTCCCGCACCACGATCTCGCCACAGCCGCTGGCGATGGGATTCTCGTTACCCAACACGGCGCATTCGATTTCCCGGCCTTTGACCGCGGACTCCACCAGCACCTTTTCATCAAACCCGAGGGCCAGTTCTACGGCGGCATGATATTCAGCCTCGCTGCCCACCTTGCTCACGCCCACGGATGAACCCTGGTTCGCCGGTTTCACGAACATCGGCACTCCGAGTTTTTGTTGGGCGTGTTCGAAGGTGGTTCGCGCCGCCGTGCGACGGTTGAGGGTAATGAACGGCGTCACGGCAATCCCGGCATCGCGCAGCAGGCGTTTGCTAATGTCCTTGTCCATGCACACGGCCGAGCCCAGCACGTCGGAGCCGACAAACGGCAAGTCGGCCATGCGCAGCAGGCCTTGCAGGCAGCCGTCTTCGCCGAGGGTGCCGTGGACGATCGGGAAGATCACATCGACATGTTCCAACGAGGCCTGGCTGGCGGTTTCCACCAGTTGCTGGCTGGCCTTGCCCGGCACCACGGCCAGTTCACGATTGGATTGATTGAGGGCGATCAGCGCCGGGTTTTCTTCGTTGAGCAGAAAGCCCGAGGTGTCGTTGAGGTGCCAGTGGCCGGCCTTGTCGATGCCGATCAGGATCGGCTCAAAGCGCGAACGGTCCAGTGCATCGACGATGTTGCGCGCCGATTGCAGCGACACTTCGTGCTCGGCCGAACGGCCACCAAAAATAATCCCTACCCGCAGCTTGCTCATGATCGGCCTCACGTTTGAAAGTAAGGCTTCTTACCATGAGCCGTCAGCGATTCGCTACCAGCGTTGCCCCGAACAGCACATAACAACCACCGGCAAACCGGTCCAGCCACTTGCGCGAGCGGGCATAGACGTTGGCCATCCGCTCACTGGAAAACACCAGCGCCACGCAGGAGTACCAACTGAATGACAAGGTCGCCATGGTGATCACGGCCAGGGTCAGCAGCGTCGGCGAGGGTGATTGGGGCATGGTGGATGCAAAGATCGTCGCGACGAACAG
The DNA here is from genome assembly GCF_013386315.1 of Pseudomonas sp. P7779. Classification (NCBI taxonomy): domain Bacteria; kingdom Pseudomonadati; phylum Pseudomonadota; class Gammaproteobacteria; order Pseudomonadales; family Pseudomonadaceae; genus Pseudomonas; species Pseudomonas sp. P7779. The sequence continues at coordinate 27,286 of NZ_JACARZ010000077.1, forward strand.
CGCCGCCTTGGGGTTGGACAGGTTGCCCAGCAAACCCAGGCGCCAGGCGGAGAACAGTGAACGCCGAGGTTCGTCGGGCAACAGGTTCTGGGCCATCGACGGTGCCGAGCGCCGGAACAGTTTCAACCCCAGGTAAATCAGGTAGCAGCCGCCGATGATCTTGAACGCCAGGTACAACATGGGTGCTGCGGTGAACAGCGACTTGATCCCCAAACCGCCTGCCAGACCCCACATCACGGTGCCGGTGGCCACGCCAGCCGACGCCACCACGCCATGGCGGCGTGAACAACTGGCGGCCAGTTGCGCGGTGTTGAAGAAGTTCGGGCCGGGCGTCACCACCGCGACGGTCCAGAGCAGGGCAAGCGAGACCAGAGGAGCCGCGTAGGCCGGATTGAACAATTCCATGTGGGATTCCGCCGAGGGCAGTGCAGGAATCAGGATCATATGCCCGGTACCCGCCCTGCACAATCGTACAAGACCCCGGCAGACAGCGGATTCAGACTGGGTTACCGTATTTCCATCTCTTTGCGCGACAACTCATCATGGCGACCAATATCGACTGGCTGCACCGCGCGCCCCACGCCAGTGGCCTGGAGCGCATCGAGGCGTATTTTGCCGGGTTTGGCTTCGACCCCCATCGCCACGACACCTATGCCATCGGCCGTACCCTGTTCGGTGTGCAGAGCTTTCACTATCGCGGCGGCATGACCCACAGCCTGCCGGGGCGGACCATGGTGATCCATCCCGATGAAGTGCATGACGGCTGGGCCGGCAGCGAGGAAGGTTTCAAATACCGGATGATTTACGTGGAGCCGGCGCTGATCCAGCAGGTGCTCGGCGGCAAGCCGTTACCGTTCATCCCCGGCGGATTGTCCAGCGACCCGTGGCTGTACCGCGCCAGTGAAGTGTTGCTGCAAAGCCTGGATTGCCCGATTGACCCGCTGCAGGAACAGGACGCGATGTTTGACTTGGCCCAGGCGCTGAATAACGCGTCGGGCATCACGGTCAATCGCAAGACCTTCGACTACCGGGCCGCCGAGCGCGCACGGGAATTTATCCACAGTGCCCTGGGCCGGCCGATTACCCTCGATGAAATGGCGGAATACGCCAACCGCGACCGCTGGGCGTTGTCGCGGGATTTTCGTTTGTTGTTCGGCACCAGCCCCTATCGCTACCTGACCATGCGCCGCCTGGACCTGGTGCGCAGCCTGCTGGGCCAGGGCCAGTCATTGGTAGATGCGGCACTGACCGCCGGCTTCACCGACCAGAGCCACATGACCCGCCAGTTCCGCAGCACTTTCGGCATGCCGCCGTCGCGCTGGGTGAAGATGCTCGGGCGCTGAAATCCCGCCTTGAAATGCGATCAACCTGTAGGAGCTGGCTTGCCTGCGATAGCGGTGGATCAGTTAATAAATTGTTGGCTGACACTCCGCTATCGCAGGCAAGCCAGCTCCTACAGTTGAACTATGTCGCTGCCGAAATCGTATTCGACGCTGGCGCTCGTTCTTTAAGGGCCAACGCCAGCACCGCACCTGCCAGGGCAATCGCCGCGCTCCACCACAACGCCAGTTCAATCCCGCCCGCCTGCGCCGCGCCCGTCGACCCTCCGGCATTCGCCAACGACACCAGCAACGCCAGCCCCAACGCACCGCCAATCTGCTGGCTGGTGGACGCCATGCCTGCCGCCACGCCCTGCTCGCCCGGCCGGATGCCCAGCCCGGCGGCCACCCACATCGCCGTCCAGGTCATGCCCTGGCCAATACTCAGGATGAAAATCCCCGGCAGCAACGACCAGAACCCCGCCCCCGTCGGCAACGCCACACATACCAAAGCGATACCCACCGCGCCCGCCAACTGGCCGCTGACCAGGGTGTTGCGCAACCCCAGCCGCGCCAATGAACGCTCCGCCAGCCAGATACCCGCGGTGCACACCAGCGTCGCCGGCAAAAACGCCAACCCCGCCTGCAACACGCTGTAGCCGTAGACCTGCTGGTAGTACACCGCCAGAAAGTAGTACTGCACGCCAAAGCTGCTCATGAACACCGCCGTCAACACCATGGCCATGCGCAACTCGCGATAGCCCAACAAGCGCAGCGGCATCAACGGATCACCGCCCCGGTGTTCGATCCACCCAAACAACCCGAGCAGCACCAACGCCAGGGCCATGCAGCCCAGGGTTGACGGCGCCGCCCAGCCCCACTCCGGCCCCTGCACCAGGGAGAACACCAGCAAGGTGCCGCCCAGCGTCACGGTCAACGCGCCGCTGATATCAAAGTTGCGCCCGCGGGCCCGTTCGCCATCGGCGGGAATCCAGTAGCGCGCCGCCAGGGCGCAGGCGCCGGCCAACGGCACGTTCACCAGAAACACCGCTTCCCAGCCCCAGGCCTGGGTCAGCACGCCGCCGAGCAACGCGCCCAATGCCAGGCCCGCCGCAGACGCCGCGCTCCACACGGCAAACGCCCGATTACGCGCGGGCCCTTCGGCGTAGTGGGTGTTGATCAGCGCCAGCGTGGCCGGGAACAACAGCGCCCCGCCCACGCCCTGCACCGCCCGCGCCAGCACCAGCAGCAAGGCGCTGCCACCGAGCACCGCCGCCAGGGAAGACAGCGCATACAGCGACTGGCCAAGCATGTACAAGCGCCGCTTGCCCAACAGGTCCGCCGCCCGACCGCCCAGCAACAGGAAGCCACCAAACGCCACGCTGTAGGCACTGACCACCCACTGCAATTGCTGGGCAGAAAAACCCAGGTGGCTGCCGATTTGCGGCAGCGCGACAAACACGATGGTCGCGTCGAGGGCGATGATCAGTTGCGCGGTTGCCAGCAGCAACAGCATCCAGCCAGAGGGTCGAGAAGAAGACATCACAGCGTCCTGCCTGAAAATGAGAGGCGCCAGTTTCTTTCATGCCCAACAGATGATAAATACCCCTATCACTCTTTCAGTAATGACTTTAATCATGGATCTGAATGCTGTTCGCCTGCTGGTGCGCGTCGCCGAAACCCGCAGTTTCACTCGCGCCGCCGGAGACCTGGGGCTGACCCAATCGGGCTTGTCCCGGGCCATTTCCCGGCTAGAAAACCAGCTGGGTGTGCGCCTGCTGCAACGCAACACCCGCAGCGTCAGCCTCACGCCCGACGGGCAGATGCTGTATGAACGCAGCGCGCCGCTGCTGGCGGAACTGGCCGAAGCCGAGCGGCAAATGCTCGACCGCCGTGCCTCACCGTCCGGTTTGCTGAAGATCAGCACGCCCTCGTTGTTTGGCCGCAAGGTGGTGATGCCGGTAATCGGCGAGCTGACCCTGCAATACCCCGATCTGCGCATTGAAGCGGTAATGACCGACCGCCTGGTGGACATCGTCGACGAAGGCTTTGACGCCTTGCTGCGCACCGGCGACATCCAGGACCAACGCCTGATCGCCCGGGCACTGCCACCGCTGCGCTGGGTCACCGTCGCCTCCCCGGCTTATCTCGCGCGTTTTGGTACGCCGCAAACCGTCGATGAACTCCAGGACCACAATTGCCTGACCGTACGTAACCTGCGCACCAGCCGGCTGGTGGACTGGCAGTTCATGCTCGATGGCAGGGTGCAGGACGTGAGTGTCGAGGGGCGGTTGATCTTTGATATCGGCGATGCGCTGGTGGACGGCGCGCTGGGCGGATTCGGCATCGCCCAGGTGATGGACTTTGCGGTGCGGGAAGATCTGGCGGCCGGGCGCCTTGTGCCCTTGCTGGAGGAATTTGCCGGTCGCAGTCGGGCGATATCGCTGGTGTATCCGCCATCGCGGCAGTACTCGCCGAAGTTGATGGCGTTTGCCGAGGCACTCAGCAAAACCCAGTGGTAACACAACCTTTGTGGCGAGGGAGCTTGCTCCCGCTCGGCTGCGCAGCAGTCGTATATCTACCGACCAAGTGTATTGGCAGGAAACATTGGGACCGCTTCGCGCTCCAGCGGGAGCAAGCTCCCTCGCCACAAAACCAGGCTGTACCGGAAGAATTGGCACTGGGCTTAAAGCTGTCGCCCATCAATCGGCTCACCAATCGTCAGGAAATGCCCGCCCGCCACATGGTGCAAGGTACGCAGCGCATCCTGCCCTTCGAAATGCCAGCGACCGTCGCTGAATACGCGCTCATCAGCCTGGGCGGCCACCACTTCGGCGAGGAACAGATCGTAGGTCTGCTGGTTATGCGGTTCCGGCAGCAAGCGGCATTCCAGCCACGCCACGCAGCCTTCAAGCATCGGCGCTTCGGTGTGTTCGCCGCTGAACGTCTGCAAGTCATATGCGGCGAACTTGTCGGTCTCGCTGCCGGTGGTGTTGCCCACGGTCTGCACGATATCGGCCTGGGCCGCACACGGTACGTTGAGCACGAAAGTGCCGGCGCCTTCGAGCAGTTGCCGGGTCCAGGTGGCCTTATCCAGCACGACGGCGACTTTGGGCGGCTCGAAATCCAGCGGCATCGCCCATGCCGCGGCCATGATGTTGCGCTGGCCGTTGTGCGCGGCGCTGACCAGTACGGTCGGGCCGTGGTTGAGCAAGCGGTAGGCCTTGGACAGCGGGACGGGACGGCGATGGTTAGGGCTCATGGACGAAAGGCTCGGAAAAAAAACCTACGATACCTCAAGCATGAGCCCGGGTGACTAGCTGCTCAGTTGATTGGCGAATTGCCCTACAGCGCTGACCACTTTCTGGGCGCCGTCCTGGATCTCGACGATCACTGTGCCCGCCTCGGCCGCCAATGCCAGCCCTTGCTCGGCCTGCAGGCGGCCATCGGTCATCAGCGCCACTGCATCGCGGGCCATGTCCTGGTTCTGGCGCACCACGCCGACGATTTCCTCGGTGGCCTTGCTGGTACGCGACGCCAGTTGCCGAACCTCATCGGCCACCACCGCAAAACCACGGCCTTGCTCACCGGCACGGGCGGCTTCGATGGCGGCGTTGAGCGCCAGCAGGTTGGTCTGCTCGGCGATGCCGCTGATGGTCTTGACGATGCTGCCAATCACCTGGGACTGGGCGTTCAGCGCTTCAATGCCCTCACCCGCCTGCTCCATGTGCTTGGCCAGGTCGCGCATCACCTCCACCGCCTGGGTGACCACGGTGGTGCCGCGCTGGGCGCTGCTGTCGGTGTGCAGCGAGGTGCTGTAGGCGATGTTGGCCGCGTCGGCCACGGCCTGTTCCTGGTTGACCTGGTCGGTGATCACCGTGGCGAACTTGACCACTTTGTACAGCCGCTCGTTGGCGTCGAGCACCGGGTTATACGAAGCCTCCAGCCACACCACCCGCCCGTGGCTGTCCACTCGCTTGAAGCGGCCCGCGACGAATTCACCGGCGTTCAGGCGCTTCCAGAACTGCTGGTACTCGACGCTGCCGGCATCCTGCGGCTCACAGAATATCCGGTGATGTTTGCCCTGGATCTGCGCCAGGCTGTAACCCATGCCGTTGAGGAAACGGTCGTTGGCCGTCAGTACATTACCGTTGAGGTCGAACTCGATCACTGCCGTGGAACGCACCAGCGCGGTGATCAGGTTTTCGTGCTCGCGGGACGCCTCGATAGTGCGGGTCAGGTCGCTGGAGTACATCGAAATATGCTTGATACGCCCGTCACTGCCACGCACCGGTTGCACGATGGAGCGCAGCCACGCCTCATTGCCGTTGCCGCGCATCAGGCGTACGGAACCGGCGAAGTGTTCGCCACGCACCAGGGCGTTCGTGAAGCGCAGTTGAAAGGTGTCGTGCTTGACGTGCGCCGGCACCAGATCCTCGATCAGGCGGCCTTGCAGCTGGCTTGCCTGGTAAGCCATCTCTTGAAGGAAGATGGCATTGACGGACTCGATGCGCCCTTCGGGATCCAGGGTCAGGGCCATCATTTCGCTTTCCAGGCTCTCCTTGACCTGCTGCAAACTGGATAATTCTTCGCGAAGAGCAGACAGCTCCTGCTTGAGACGGGTGTTGAACATGGAGGCACCGGTGGGCAAATGAGGGCGGGATCTGACCTGCATCGGCGCTGCCGGCATTTTCTTAAGAGAGCTTTAGCCCATTGCCCAACTATATTTTTTCAGCCCCTCAACTGCCGTTGTTACGGCAGATGCCCATCACTTGGTAGTGGAGCGTGTTGAGCTTGCCGGTGGAGTCTTCGTAGGTCATGCGTGACGGCACCGCGCTGCACGAGCGGATCGGCGGCGTGACATTCACCACCTTGGCAATGTCCAGCTTCATGCCGTAGCGATACACCAGCACCTCGGGCGCAGGCTTGCCCTTTCTGGCGGCGTAGGCGGCCATGGCTTGCTCATTGTTTTGCATCAATTGGGCGAAGGTGCGGTCGCCTCCACCTTCGGCCATCGCGCCGGCGGAAACGATCAGGGCCAATGCAGCGACAGTGGTTTTCAGGGTATTCATGAGGGCGTCCTCGTCTGACTTATTGAATTAAAAGTTCAGAGCAAGAATAACTAACCAAGCCTGTCGCAAAGTTCACCGAAAGATTACTTATCCGTTATGTTTTATTGAAATTCCAAAATTGTAATCTGTGCGCCACCTCGCCGTTATCTCGTGTTTGCAACTATCTGCCCGGGCACCATCACAACAAGAATGCCCCATCGATAAGAAGCTGATAGCTGCCACTACCGAGGAGCGCTACATGAGCACTAACCGCACATTTTCACTCTCCATGATTGCCGCCCTGGCGGGGCTCACCCCGCTGTCAGGCATGGCCGTGGAAGAAAACCCCGAAGGGTTTATCGAAGGCAGCACCTTGAACGTGCTGGCCCGCAACTTCTACTTCAACCGCGATGACCGCAAGGGCCAGTCGAGCCCCACCGACAATGGCTATTCCGAAGCCTGGGCCCAGGGTTTTATCGGCAAGTTCGAATCCGGATTCACTCAGGGTCCGGTGGGTTTCGGCCTCGATGCGTTTGCGATGTATGGCCTGAAACTCGACTCCGGCACCGGTCGCAGCGGCGGCAAGGGCTCGTTCGGCGTACTGCCGGTAGACAGCGACAACCACCCCGAGGACGGCTACAGCAAGCTCGGCGGCGCGGTAAAAGTGCGCCTGCTGGATACCGTGATCAAGGCCGGTGACGTGTTCCCGCTGACCCCGGTGGTGGCCTACGGCGACTCGCGGGTGTTGCCGGAAAGCTTCCGTGGCGTCACCGCGCAAAACACCAGCATTGACGGCCTGAGCTTGCAGGCCGGGCACTTGAGCGGCATGAGCCAGCCTACTCAAAGCGGCATGGATAAAGGCTTCGCGACGTTTTATGCGGGCAAGGTGGATTCACCCTGGATCGGCTATGCCGGCGGCGACTACCAGGTGAACAAACACCTCAGCGTCAGCCTGTACACCAGCCGCCTGAAGGATGCCTGGGACCAGTACTACTTCGGCAGCGCCGCCAGCTACCCGCTGAACGATGACGTGTCGCTGTTTGGCGACTTCAACTATTACAAGGCCGTGGACGAGGGCAAGAAACGCCTTGGCGAGTTCGATAACAACATCTGGAGCGCCAGGCTCGGGGTCAAGGTCGGCGCCCACAGCCTGGCCCTGTCGCACCAGCGCAACAACGGCGATGACGACTTTGACTACCTGCGCATGTCGGACTCGATCTTCCTCAACAACTCGATCCAGTACAGCGACTTCAACTCGCCCAGGGAACGCTCGTGGATGCTCGCCTATAACCTCGACATGCAGGCCTTCGGCATTCCTGGCCTGACCTTCATGACCCGCTATGGCAAAGGTACCGGCGCCGACTACAGCAACGCCAACAGCGTGTACATGCGCCGTGACGCGGCCGGCGACCCGCTGACCGATCAACGCCGCTGGGAGCGGGATATCGAGGCGAAGTACGTGGTGCAGGGCGGTAACTTGAAAGACCTGTCGCTGCGTTTGCGCCAGGCGACCGTTCGCTCAAGTGCCTTTGAGTCGGACTTGGAAGAAGTTCGGTTGATTGTCGAATACCCATTGGCAATTCTGTAAATGAACACAACGGCAAATGCTTACATTCATTTGCCGTTGACTAACATCTGTTCACAAATTGAAGCCTGTCAGAACTGTAATATGCGCCTCACCTTCTCGTTAAGTTGCGCTTCATATACTGGTCACAACTAACGGCACACGCCTTATTTGGAGACACGTCATGAAGCCATCCCACCTGTTATTGATCAGTTTTCTCGGCGCCACTTCCAGCCTCGCATTCGCCGACGACGGCGCCGACCGCTCCCGGCAGTTCCTCGCCGAGTTCCGCCAGCAACAGCAGCAGGTCCACGGTGAACAGTCCGTGGCCGAGACCGCGCCCGCCGACGCACAGAAGCAGTCGATCTGAACGGCGCACACCGAGCACATTCATCTCTGAAGCTTTTGTGTAGCTCCTTTGGAAAGAGATGAATTTTTAACGCCCCGGATGGGGCGTTTTTTTTGCCCGCCCGTTCTGCAACGCAACAACCAGTCACAAACTGGCTGATTGACCCTGTAGCTACTTCAGCCTTCAGGCTTCGGAAAATTCGAATTTCAGTCTCTCTCTATCAGTAAAAGGTAAACCCCCATGCGTATCCTTGTGGTTGAGGACGAGCAAAAAACCGCCGCCTACCTGCAGCAGGGCCTGACCGAAAGCGGTTACGTGGTCGACTGCGCCGCCAGCGGCGTGGACGGCCTGCACCTGGCCGGGCAACACGCTTATGAACTGGTGATTCTCGATGTAAACCTGCCGGCCAAGGACGGCTGGGAAGTGCTTGAGCAACTGCGCCGCGACAGCAACCAACGGGTGATGATGCTCACAGCCCGTGGCCGGCTGACTGACAAGATCAAGGGCCTGGACATGGGCGCCGATGATTACCTGGTCAAACCCTTCGAATTCCCCGAATTGCTGGCCCGGGTGCGCACGCTGTTGCGCCGCAGCGAGCACATACCGGTGCCGGAAGTCTTCCGCGTGTCGGACCTTGAACTGGACCCGCGCCGCCACCGCGCCTATCGCGGCACCCGGCGCATTGACCTGACCACCAAGGAGTTCGCGCTGCTGCATGTGCTGATGCGTCAGTCCGGCGAAGTGCTGACCCGCACGCAGATTATTTCCCTGGTGTGGGACATGAATTTCGACTGCGACACCAACGTGGTGGAGGTCTCCATCAGCCGCCTGCGGGCCAAGGTCGATGACCAGAGTGACGTCAAGCTGATCCATACCATTCGCGGCGTGGGCTATGTGCTGGAGGCCCGCCAATGAAAGCCAGCAGCCTGTCGATGCGCCTCGGGCTGACGGTGAGCCTGATGGGCGCGGGCCTGGTGGTGCTGCTCGCGACACTGGCCTACCTGGCGCTGACCCACGAGCTTGAGAAGCTGGCGCGCAAGGGCTTGGAAAGCAAGATGGAGCAGATCCAGCACAGCCTCGCCCTCGGCCTGGACACCCGCGACATAAAAGCCCGCCCGCATTCGCTGATGGACCTGGTGATGGGGCATGACAATTTCTACCTGACCATCGTCGGCACCGCACCCGATGAAGCGGTGCTGCTGAGCGTCGGTGCCAAGCCACAGGAACCGTTGCTGACCGACTTCGCACCACGCCAGACCCTCGGTTACCTGAACTGGGACGACAGCAACGGCAACCAGGTGCTCAGCGCCTCCAGCCTGATGCGCCTGTCCAGCGGCGAACGCGTGCGGGTGCTGCTGTCCCTGGACCGCAGGGACGATCAGGCATTGCTCAGTGCTTACCTGCGTTCCACGGTGATCGCCCTGCCGCTGCTGTTGCTGCTGATCGGCATCGGCGCGTGGTGGGTGGTGCAACGCGGGCTCGCACCGCTGCAACAGTTCAGCCGCGTCGCGGCCAAGGTCACCACACAGGATCTGACCCACCGCCTGGCTGTGGATAACTTGCCCAACGAGTTGGGCGAGTTGGCGCAGGGCATCAATTTCATGCTGCAACGCCTGGATGGCGGCGTGCAGCAGCTGTCGCAGTTCTCCGATGACCTGGCCCACGAACTGCGCGCGCCACTGACCAACTTGATGGGCAAAGCCCAGGTGACGTTGTCCCGGGAGCGACCTCCCGAGGAGTACAAGGCGGTGCTGGAATCCAGCACCGAAGAAATGGAGCGGCTGGCGCGGATCGTTTCCGACATGCTGTTCCTGGCACAGGTCAGCCACCCGGCGGCGCGGGTTTCGTTTGCGCCCGTGTCCCTGGCCGCTGAAGCACGCCGGGTGATGGAACTGTTTGCGTTGAGTGCCGAAGACAAGCAACTGAGCCTGAGCCTTCACGGTGATGCCTCGGTGCATGGCGATCGCCTGATGATTCAGCGGGCGATTTCCAACTTGTTGTCCAATGCCATCCGTCATACGCCACACGCTTCCACGGTGTCGTTGCAGGTGGAAACCCACGGGCAGCAAGTCTCGCTGTCGGTGGGCAATCCGGGCCCGGGGATTGAAGCGCACCACCTGCCGAACCTGTTCGAGCGTTTCTACCGCGTCGACAGCAGCCGCGCCCGCTCCGAAGGGGGGACCGGGCTGGGGCTGGCCATCGTGCGGTCAATCATGACCCTGCATCAAGGCCTGGCAGAAGTCAGCAGCGAGCCCGGAGATTTCACTGTGTTTCGGTTGGTGTTTCCCCTTCATACCAACGCTATCTGCCAATAAACCATTGTGGTGAGGGAGCTTGCTCCCTCACCACAAGTTATTGGCCAGGCATCGGGCGGTCTTCCTGTTCTTCACGCCGGTGCGCCCAGTGATACAGCGCCGGCAATACCAGCAGGGTCAGCAGCGTCGACGAGATAATCCCGCCAATCACCACCGTCGCCAACGGGCGCTGCACTTCGGCGCCGGTGCCGGTGGCCAGGGCCATGGGGATAAACCCCAGCGACGCCACCAACGCCGTCATCAACACCGGGCGCAAGCGCGTCAGGGCGCCTTCGTTGATGGCCACCGACAATGAGCGCCCCTCTTCCCGCAGGTTGCGAATGAACGCAATCATCACCAACCCGTTCAGCACCGCCACCCCCGACAGCGCGATAAAACCCACGCCCGCCGAGATCGACAACGGAATGTCCCGCAGCCACAGCGCCATGATCCCGCCGGTCAACGCGAAGGGAATCCCGGTGAACACCAGCAGCCCGTCCTTGAGGTTGTTGAACATCATGAACAGCAAGCCGAACACCAGCAGCAACGCCACCGGCACCACGATGCGCAAGCGCTCGGAAGCTTCCTTCAACTGCTCGAACTGGCCGCCCCAGGTGGTCCAGTAGCCTGCGGGGATTTTCACCTGAGTGTCGATGGCCGTCCCGGCTTCCTCGACAAACGAGCCGATATCGCGCCCACGCACGTTGGCGCTGACGATCACCAGGCGCTTGCCGTTTTCGCGGCTGATCTGGTTGGGGCCGAGCACCAGGTCCAGGCTGGCGACTTCCGACAGCGCGATAAAACCCAACTGCCCCGCCGCGTTATTCGCCAGCGCCGGGATCGGAATCAACAGCCGCGACAGGCCTTCGATATCGGTGCGCAGCGCGTCCGACAAACGCACGACCATGTCAAAACGCCGGTCGCCTTCGTACATCGTCCCGGCCTGGCGCCCACCCACGGCGACGGCAATCGTGTCTTGCACATCGCCCACGTTCAGGCCGAAACGCGCGGCCTTGTCGCGGTCGATATTGATGGTCAGCACCGGCAGGCCGGAGGTCTGTTCCACCTTCACTTCCGAGGCGCCCTTGAGGGTTTGCAAGGTCTCGGCGATTTCCCCGGCGGTCTTGTTGAGCACCGCCATGTCGTCACCAAACACCTTCACCGCCACGTCACTGCGCACGCCGGAAATCAGTTCGTTGAAGCGCAGCTGGATCGGTTGCGACAGTTCATACACGCTGCCCGGCACAATCGCACTGGCGCGCTGGATGTCGGCGATGATTGCCTCGCGGGACTTCTTCGGGTCGGGCCACTGGTCCTTGGGCTTGAGCATCACGTAGCTGTCGGAGATGTTCGGCGGCATCGGGTCGGAGGCGATTTCCGCGGTGCCGGTGCGGGCGAATACCCGCTCGATTTCCGGCACCTCGGCCATCAAGGTCTTTTCCAGTTGCTGCTGCATCTGTACCGACTGCGTCAGGCTGGTGCCCGGCACCCGCAACGCTTGTTGGGCGAAATCACCCTCGCTGAGGCTGGGGATAAATTCGCTGCCCATGCGACTGGCCACCAGGCCCGACGCAACGATGGCCAGCACCGCCAGGCCGAACACCAGCGGCCGGCGCGCCATCACCCAATCCAGCACCGGCGCGTAGACACGGCGTGCGCTGCGCATCACCAGGTTTTCCTCTTCCTTGACCTTGCCGGTGACGAACAGCGCAATGGCCGCCGGCACGAAGGTCACGGACAGAATCATTGCCCCCAGCAGCGCGATCACCACGGTGAACGCCATCGGGTGGAACATCTTCCCGGCCACCCCGGTGAGGGCGAAGATCGGCAGGTACACCACCATGATGATCAGTTGCCCGAAGATCAGCGCGCGCCGCGCTTCCTTGGCCGCCGCAAACACTTCATGCAGGCGCTCGCTGCGGGTCAGCAATCGCCCGTGGCGCTGCTGGGTGTGGGCCAGGCGGCGGATGGCGTTTTCGACGATCACCACCGCGCCATCCACGATAATCCCGAAATCCAGCGCGCCGAGGCTCATCAGGTTGGCGCTGACCTTGTTGGTAAACATCCCGGTAAAGGTGAACAACATGGCCAGGGGAATCACCATCGCGGTGATCAGCGCCGCGCGGATATTGCCGAGGAACAGAAACAGCACCGCCACCACCAGCAGCGCCCCTTCGAACAGGTTTTTCTTCACGGTGCTGATGGCTTTTTCCACCAGGTTGGTGCGGTCGTAGACGGTGACGGCCACCACACCTTCAGGCAGCGAACGGTTGATCTCTTCGAGTTTTTTCGCGACCGCCTGGGACACCGTGCGGCTGTTTTCGCCGATCAACATGAACACCGTGCCCAGCACCACTTCGCGGCCATTTTCCGTGGCGGCACCGGTACGCAGCTCGCGGCCAATGTCGACCTGGGCGACGTTGCGCACCCGAATCGGCGTACCGTCGGAGGTAGTGATGACGATGTTGGCAATGTCGTCGATGGACGCGACTTGCCCCGGCGCACGGATCAGCAATTGCTCGCCGCTGCGCTCGATGTAGCCGGCGCCGACGTTGGCGTTGTTGCGCTCCAGCGCCGTGACCAGGTCGCCCAAGGTCAGGTTGTAGGCCGCCAGGCGCTTGGGGTCCGGGGCGATCTGGTATTCCTTGGCAAAGCCGCCGATGGTATTGATCTCGGCCACCCCCGGCACGTTGCGCAGTTGCGGCTTGATGATCCAGTCCTGGATCACCCGCAGGTCGGTCGGCGTATAGGCTGAGCCGTCCTCCTTGCGCGCGCCGTCTTTCGCCTCCACGGTCCACAGGAAGATTTCCCCGAGCCCGGTGGAGATCGGCCCCATCATGCTTTCGATGCCATCGGGGAGTTGCTCGCGAGCCACCTGCAGGCGTTCGTTGACCAACTGGCGGGCGAAGAACAGGTCGGTGCCGTCCTTGAAAATCACCGTGACCTGGGACAAGCCCGAGCGCGACAGCGAGCGGGTCTGCTGCAAGCCCGGCAGCCCGGCCATGGCGGTCTCGATGGGAAAGGTGATGCGCTGCTCGGTTTCCAGCGGCGAAAAACCCGCCGCCGCCGAGTTGATCTGCACCTGGACGTTGGTGATATCCGGCACGGCGTCGATGGGCAATTTCTGATAGCTGGCGATACCGACACCGGCCATCAACAGCACCGCCAACAGCACGATGATGCGCTGCTCGATGGCGAATTGGATAAGGCGCTCAAACATGGGAAATCACTCGCAGGATCAATGGGCGTGCTCGGCCGAGGCCTTGCCCAACTCGGACTTGAGGATGAAGCTGCCGACGGTGGCCACCTGCGCGCCGGCGTCGAGGCCCTGGCGCACTTCGACGAAACCGTTTTCGCTGACGCCCAGTTCGATATGCCGGGTCATGAAGCCGTCGCTGGTGCGCACGAACACCGAGGGTTTGTCCTCGACGGTCTGGATCGCCTCCTGGGGGACGGTGACCTTGGCCGGGTAGGTGTCGGTGGCGACCTGCACGGAAACGAAAAGCCCTGGACGCCACGAAGCGTCGGGGTTCGGCACCGTGACGCGTACGGTGGCGGTGCGGGTCTGCTCCCCCAGCAAGTTGCCGACATAGGCCACGGTGCCAAGTACTTCGGTGCCCATTTCCGAGGATGTGACCTTCACCGGTTTGCCGACCCGGACCTTGTTCAAATCCTTGGGGAACACGCCGAAGGTCACCCACACCTGGGACAGGTCCGACAGGGTGAAGGCGTTGCTGGTCTCGCTCACCACTTCGCCGACACCCAGGTGTTTTTCCACTACTACGCCGTCGAACGGCGCCCGCAGTTCGTAGCGATTGCCGCCGACCAATACGGCGCTGCCGCTCAGGGCATTCATCTTTTGCCGGGCATTGTTCAGGGCGATTTCGGCCTCTTGCAGCGCCTGGCGCGCCAGCAGGTAATCCTGTTCGGCGGAGATCTTGTCCTGCCACAACTGGCGCTCGCGCTGGAAGGTGGTGCGGGCCAGTACCACCCGGCGCTCACTGGCCGCCAGTTCACTGCGCTGATCGGAAATCTGCTGGCTGGCGATCACCGCGAGCAGCTCGCCCTTCTTCACCGATTGGCCGAGGTTGACCTTCACCGACTCCACCACGCCGGCAGCACGCGGCACGATGTGGGAGGTGCGGTCTTCGTCGAAACGCACCTCGCCCGGCAGCGAAAGCACAGTGCTGATCTGCCGGGATTGCGCCGGGGCCAGTTGAATACCGGCGGCCTGGACCTGCTGTTCGGTCAGCTCGATCTTGCCTTCTTCTTCCGCCTCTGCCGCACCGCTGATGGCCGGCCACGCCAGCATCAGCGCAACGGCCAGCGCCATCCTGTGTTTGTTGTTCATGGAACGCTCCTGAAAAAATCAAAACCGGGCGAGGTCGCCGTAAATCCGTTCGATGCGCACCCAGGCTTCGGTGGCCTGGGCCGTCGCCGCGAGGTATTGGGTGCGGGCCGCAATCAAGGTGCGCTGGGCGTCGAGTACGTCGAGGAAGTTGAACTTGCCCATCTCGAAACCGCGGGTGGCGCTGTCCACCGCGCTTTGGGCGGCGGGCAGGATCTGTTGGTTGAACGAGCGCACTTCGGTATTCGCGGTTTGCCAAAGGTCCAGGGCCTGGCGGGTTTCGGTGCGCAGGCGCAGTTCGGCGGCGTTGCGCAGGTCGCGGGCCTGGTCGGCACGGCGACTGGCGGCCAGCACGTTGCCCTGGTTGCGGTTGAACAGCGGGATTGGCATCGACACGCCCACCACGTTGACCCGCTCGCGCACGCTGGCGTCGTATTGGCTGCCGATGGACACGTCGAGGTCGGGAATGCGCTGGGCTTTTTCCAGGCCCAGGGCCGCTTCGCCCTGGACGATTTGCAGCTCGGCCAGGCGCAGTTCGGCGGTCTGTTCCAGGCGCCCCAGCAACTGCGTGGGCGACGGTAATGCCGGGGCGGCCTGGGCTTGGGTGGCGACGGCCTGGAAATCGGTGCTGGCCGCGCCAGTACTGGCCGCGAGGCGCCGGTAGGCATCGCTCAGGCCCATCTGCGCGCGGTTGAATTCCAGGCGGATTTCCGAGAGTTGCACCTGGGCGCGGGTGGCTTCCACCGGGGACGTTTTGCCGGCGGTGACGCGACCATTGGCCACCACCAGGCCGCGCTCGGCCAATGCCAATGAGCGCTGGGCCAGGTCGAGGCGTTCCTGGGCGCGAAGTGCACCGTAGTAACCGTCGATGACCTCCGCTCGCAGACCGTTGCGGCGCTGTTCCAGGGTGAGTGCGGCCGCCTCCTGGGCACGGGTGGCGACATCAATCCGGGCGCCGCGCTTGCCACCCAGTTCCAGGGTTTGGCTCAGTTTCACGGTGGTGGTGCGCGAGTTGCGGCGGGTGTCTTCGGCATCCCAGGAGGCCACCGGATTCGGGATCAAACCGGCCTGCTGGCGACCGCCTTGGGCGATGTCGATTTCCCACTGCGCAGCGGCCATGTCGGGGTTGTTGGCGAAGGCGGTTTGCAGGGCCGATTCGAGGGTCAGGGTTTGCGCGTTTGCGCCCTGGACCGTCATCAGCAACAGCACCGAAGCGCCGATAAACGTGCGGACAAAAGTTGGCATAACAAGAGTTCCATGCCCATGAATTAACAGGTGGGCAATGTAACTTTCGGTACTTATCAGAGGAGTGGCCAGAACATTACAAATCCGTTAGCAACGGCTCTGGCGCGGGCTTTTGCTTTAAGCTCCGGGCAACTTTTCCACTGCCCAGCGGGATCCTCGACATGCGTATTCTGGTTATCGAAGACGAACCTAAAACCGCCGATTATCTACACCAGGGATTGAGCGAAAGTGGCTATATCGTCGACTGTGCCGCCACCGGCGCCGACGGCCTGCATTTGTCTCGCCAGCACGCCTACGACCTGGTGATGCTCGACGTGAATTTGCCGTTGATGGATGGCTGGGACGTGCTGCAACGCATCCGCCAGAACAGCAGCGCCCGCATCATGATGCTGACCGCCCAGGGCCGCCTCGCCGACCGGATCAAGGGCCTGGACCTGGGCGCCGATGATTACCTGGTCAAGCCGTTTGAGTTCCCCGAATTACTCGCGCGGGTGCGCACCTTGATGCGCCGCAGCGTGCATTCGCCGGTGCCGGATGTGTTGCGGGTGGCCGACCTGGAATTGGATCAGGGCCGCCACCGGGCGTTTCGCGGTTTGCAGCGCATCGACCTGACCACCAAGGAGTTCGCCCTGCTGCACCTGCTGATGCGCCAGAGCGGCGTGGTGCTGTCGCGCACGCAAATTATCTCGTTCGTGTGGGACATGAACTTTGATTGCGACACCAATGTGGTGGAAGTGTCGATCCGCCGCCTGCGGGCAAAGATCGATGACCCGTTCGAGCGCAAGTTGATCCATACCTTGCGCGGCGTGGGTTATGTGCTGGAAGACCGTGAGTGACGGTCAGGCATGCACCTCGTCATGCTCGTCATGCTGAAAACCTTCGCCTTCGATCTGGATCGTGGCGTGGGAAATATCGAATTGTTCATGCAGTAACTCCGTCACCTGGCTGAGGATCTGTTGCTCGCTGCCTTGCGCCAAATCCGCCACCAGATGAGTACTCAGCACATTTTTGCCGCTGGTGAGGGCCCAGATGTGCAGGTCGTGCACGTCCTTGACCCCGGGAACGCCGCGAATTGCCTGTTCCACCTTGTCGATATCGATGCCATCCGGCACACCTTGCAGCAGCACGTTCATGCTTTCCTTGAGCAGCGTCCAAGTGCGGGGCAACACCCAGAAGCCAATCGCTGCCGCCACCACCGAATCCACCCAGCCCCAGCCGGTGTACATGATCACCAGCGCCGCGATGATCACGCCGATGGAGCCGAGCATGTCACTCCAGACTTCCAGGTAAGCGCCCTTCACATTCAGGCTTTCGCCGCTGGCCGCACTCAGCAGGCGCATGGAAATCAGGTTGACGATCAGCCCCAGCACCGCGATCACCAGCATGCCGGTGGACTGGATCTCGGCGGGCGCCTGCAAGCGTTGATACGCCTCATACAGGATGTAGAACGCCACGCCGAACAGCAGCAGCGCATTAAACGCTGCCGCCAGGATCTCGAAACGCGCATAGCCGAAGGTGCGCTTGCGGTCGGCGGCGCGTTTGGCGACCTGGATCGCCACCAGGGAAATCCCTAGCGCCAGGGCGTCGGTCATCATGTGCGCGGCATCGGACAACAGCGCCAGGCTGCCGGTGATAAAGGCGCCGATCACCTCGGCGATCATAAAGCTGCCGGTCAGTGCCAATGCGATCCATAACAGCCGTTCGTGGCCGGCGCGTACCTGGGCGTGGCTGTGTCCTGCGCTCATGAAATATCCTCGTGGGTGGTCGTCCGGTTGATCATAGAGCTATAGGCCAAAACCACCGGCACGAGTTGCAAAATTGTCATCTCGCCGTCAGCTGAGCGTTAAGCCATACGCACCAAAATTGAACATGAACGCTCTGGAACCGTTGTATCAGGTATGCTTTTCGAGCAGGAAACAAAAAGAAACACATTAGCCAACCTGTTCGATAAGGAGTCCCGTTTTGGAGTTATCGACTGCCGCGTGGATGGTTCACGACACCCGCCTCATGTTCTGCGTATTACTGGCCATCGCCAGCATCATTGTGTTGATCAGCGCGACCAAGCTGCCGCCCTTCCTGTCGATCCTGATCGGTACGTTTATCGCCGGTGTCGGCGCGGGCTTGCCGCCGGAAGAAGTGGCCAAGGCCTTCAGCAAAGGCGCCGGGGCGATTCTCGGTGAAGCCGGGATCATCATTGCCCTGGGCTCGATGCTCGGCGCGTTGATGGCCGAGTCCGGCGCTGCCGACCGTATCGCCACCACCCTGCTGGGGTTGGGCAAGGGCAAGTCGTTGCCCTGGGTGATGGCGCTGGTGGCGATGGTGATTGGCTTGCCGCTGTTCTTCGAAGTGGGCCTGGTGATGATGGTGCCGATCATCTTCGTGATGGCCAAGCGTTCGAACCAGCCGCTGCTGAAAATCGCGATCCCGGCGCTGGCGGGGATGACCACCCTGCACGCCTTGATGCCGCCGCATCCGGGGCCGCTGATTGCGGTCAGCGCGTTGCACGCCGACCTGGGTCTGACCATGTTGCTGGGCTTTTGCCTGGCAGTGCCGGCCGTGATTCTGGCCGGTCCGTTGTACGGCAACTGGCTGTCCAAGCGCATGCACGTGGATGAGCCGGCCGACATTGGCGCGCTGTTCAGTGCTCCGCCCAAGGCGCCGCGCCAGCCGAGTTTTGGTGTGTCGCTGCTGATCATCCTGTTGCCGGTGATCCTGATGCTCGGCAGCACCCTGGCCAAGGTTGCCATGTCGCCGGAAAGCCCGGTGGCACTGACCTTGAAGTTCCTCGGTGAGCCGTTGATCGCGCTGGGCCTGGCGGTGATTGCCGCGGTGATCTGCCTGGGCTGGGCCAGCGGCATGCCGCGGGCCGATGTCGGCAACACCCTGCGCAAGGCGCTGGCGCCGATCGCGGTGCTGCTGCTGACCATCGGCGCCGGTGGCGGGTTGAAGCAAACCCTGCTGGATGCCGGCGTGAGCCAGACCATCAGCAAGGTGGCCGAAGGCGCGCACATGCCGTACCTGTTGCTGGCCTGGTTGATTGCGGTGGCGCTGCGTCAGGCCACGGGGTCGGCGACCGTCGCCACCACGACAACGGCGGGCATCCTCGCGCCGATGATGGCGGGATTGGCGGCGACGCAAAGCTCACTGGTCGCCCTGGCGATTGGTGCCGGCTCCGTGTTCTTCTGCCACGTCAACGATGCCGGCTTCTGGATGGTGCGCGAATACTTCGGCTTGCAACTGAAGCAGACGATCTGGGTGTGGTCGGTGTTGCAGACCATTGTGTCGGTGGTGGGCCTGGTGGGCACATTGCTGATGTGGCACTTCCTGACGTAATGATCGTTCCCACGCTCCGCGTGGGAATGCATCCGTGACGCTCCGCGTCACACGAGCGGACGCGGAGCGTCCAGTGAGGCGTTCCCACGCAGAGCGTGGGAACGATCAGGTAGGTTGGCGCTTGCCAAAATGCGCCGCACTCACTGCGCCCACCGCGCCCATCACCACGCAATACCCCACGCAGATCCACGGGCTGGTCGGCATCAACGCGATCAACATCAGCGGCGTGGTACTCGCCCACAGCGCATAGGCAATGTTGTAGGTGAAGGAAATCCCCGACACCCGCACCTGCGCCGGGAACAGGTTGACCATCACCGACGGCACCGCGCCCACCACCCCGCAACTCAAGCCGGCAATTGCATACGCTGCGCCCAGCCACACGCCACCGGCAATCAGGCTCGCATAGAGCACGGCAATCCCCACCGGCAGCAGCAGGCTATAGACCAACACCGCACGCCAGGCGCCGATGCGGTCCACCAGCAGCCCGGCCAACACGCAACCGATATTCAGGAACACGATGCCCAACGCGCTCAGGGCGAAGGTGTGGCTGGGGCTCATGCCGAAGGTTTTCTGCATCATGGTCGGGGTGATCACCACCAGTACGACGACGGCCGAGGTGAGCACGCAGGTGAGGATCATCGCCGGCAGCAGCGCGCTGCGATGTTCCCGCAGGACGGTACGCAGCGGCAGTTCGGCGCCGGCCTGGCGACGGGCCTGCATTTGCAGGAACACCGGGGTTTCGCTGAGCCAGCGCCGCAGCCAGACACCGATCACGCCGAACACGCCGCCGAGCAGGAACGGGAAGCGCCAGGCGTAGTCGAGGATTTCGGCCGGGGTGAAGACTTGCGCCAGCAGCGTCGCCGTCAGCGCGCCGAGCAGGTAGCCGAAGGTCAGCCCGGCCTGGAGGAAGCCCAGGGCATAACCACGATGGTTGTCCGGAGCGTGTTCGGCGACAAACACCCAGGCGCTGGGCACTTCCCCGCCCACTGCCGCACCCTGGAGGATGCGCAGCGCCAGCAGGATCAACGGTGCGAAATAACCGATTTGTGCGTAGGTGGGCATGATGCCGATCAGCAGGCACGGCAGCGCCATCATCAGGATGCTCAGGCTGAACACCCGTTTGCGCCCCAGGTGATCGGCGAAGTGTGCCATCAGGATTCCGCCCAGCGGGCGCGCGAGGTAGCCGGTGACAAAGATGCCGAAGCTTTGCAGCAGACGCAGCCACTCGGGCATTTCCGGCGGGAAGAACAGCTGGCTGAGGGTGAGCGCGAAAAATACGAAGATGATGAAGTCGTAGATTTCCAGGGCCCCGCCCAGGGCAGCCAGGCCCAGGGTTTTGTAGTCGGAGCGGGAGAAACGCTGCGCCTGAGGATAAGAGGTGGCAGTCATGGAAAAGCTCGGCAGACAAACAAAATGGCCTGCAGGTTATGAGCTGGGCCCGGTGATGGCAATCTCGCCGGATATATTTGCTTTACTCATTGATCAATGAAGATAACTACATTCCCAAATGAATAGCTGTAGAGGAACATGCAGCAAAACTGCCGCCCCATAATAAATACAAATAGAGGTACTGAACGTGGCCGATGCTATCGAAGACAGCCGCTACGCCCGATTCGCCCTGCGTTGTTCAAACTTCGCCGAGCGCTGGTTCCCTGACTCCTGGGTGTTTGCCGCCCTCGCCGTGATCATTGTCGCCGTGGCGACCCTGGGCATGGGCGCCGCGCCGACCGAGGCCGCCAAGGCGTTTGGTGACGGTTTCTGGAGTTTGATCCCGTTCACCATGCAAATGGCCTTTGTGGTGATTGGCGGTTACGTGGTCGCCAGCTCCCCGCCCGCCGTGAAATTGATCGACCGCCTGGCGCGCATCCCGAAGAACGGCCGTTCTGCCGTGGCCTGGGTGGCGCTGATTTCGATGGTCGCCTCGTTGCTCAACTGGGGCCTGTCCCTGGTGTTCGGTGGTTTGCTGGTGCGTGCGCTGGCCCGGCGTACGGATTTGCGCATGGATTACCGCGCGGCCGGTGCTGCGGCCTACCTCGGCCTGGGTGCCGTTTGGGCGCTGGGGCTGTCGTCGTCAGCGGCGCAGTTGCAGGCCAACCCGGCCAGTTTGCCGCCGTCGATCCTGTCGATCACCGGGATGATCCCGTTCACCGACACCATCTTTCTGTGGCAGTCCGGCGTGCTGTTGCTAGCGCTGATCGTGGTGTCGCTGATCATCGCCTACGCCACCGCGCCCGGGCCGAACTCCGCCCGTGACGCCAAGGCTTGCGGTATCGACCCGGCCTTCAACATGCCCAAGCCGCAACCGCCGACCCGTCCGGGCGAGTGGCTGGAGCACAGCCCGTTGCTGACCATCCTGCTGGCGTTGCTGGCCGCCGGTTGGTTGTTCCATGAATTCTCGACCAAGCCGGCGATCAGCGCGATCTCGGGGCTGAACACCTATAACTTCCTGTTCCTGATGGTCGGTGCCCTACTGCACTGGCGTCCGCGCAGTTTTCTCGATGCGGTGGCCCGTGCGGTACCCACCACCACCGGGGTGCTGATCCAGTTCCCGCTGTATGGCTCGATTGCCGCGCTGATGACCGTGGTGAAAGGCAGTGACGGCGCGACCCTGGCGCACCATATCTCGACCTTCTTCACCTCGATCGCGTCCCACGACACCTACGCGCTGTTGATGGGTGTGTACTCGGCGGTGCTGGGCTTCTTTATCCCGTCGGGCGGCGGCAAGTGGATCATCGAGGCGCCGTACGTGATGCAGGTCGCCAACGACCTGGAATATCACCTGGGCTGGGCGGTGCAGATCTACAACGCCGCCGAAGCGCTGCCTAACCTGATCAACCCGTTCTATATGCTGCCGCTGCTGGGCGTGCTGGGGTTGAAGGCGCGGGACTTGATCGGCTTTTCGTTTGTGCAGTTGCTGGTGCATACGCCGCTGGTGTTGTTCCTGCTGTGGGCGTTGGGCACGACGCTTAAATATTTGCCCCCGGTGATGCCTTAATTATCTGAAGCTGCACCCGCTCTTCAGGCGGGTGCGGCTGGCAGGTTGTTCAGCAGCTCAGGTAGCGCGTGCTGAACCGTGTCCCATACCACTTCAAGATTTATGTCGAAGTAACCATGGGCAATCCGGTTGCGCATCCCGCGCATACTGCGCCAAGGCACCTGCGGTTGGGCGGCTGCAAACTCTGGATGTTGATCCATTATTTTGGTCGACGCTTCGCCGATGATGATCAAACTCATGATCACGGCTTGTTGGGTACGCTTGTCTTCAAAAAACTCAGGTTGCTCACCCCTTCGACAAAGGTGATCGCGTCGGACGATGCCTGGCGCATGTGCTCCAGGTAGTCGCCAATCCGATTTGAGATCATACGGGCCGGGCCTCAGCCAAGACTTGAGCACGAAACTTCAGAGGCAGATCGCCAGGCGTCAGCAAATCGACGTTTACCCCGAGCAAGTCTTCCAACTCCACCTGCAGCCCACCAAGGTCAAAAAGGGTCGCTCCCGGTAGCGCATCAACCAGTAAATCGAGATCACTGCCGTCTTTATCAGTCCCCAACAAAACGGACCCAAACACCCTTGGGTTGGAGGTATGGAAACGTCCTACTACTTCACGCACGGCAGCCCTCTTGAGATCCAGGGCAGTTGAAGGTTTCATGGGGCACCTCTGCGGTATGCAATATCGGGCCAGTCTAGCAGTGCTTGGGATCAGGAAGCATGCCCACATGATCACACCGCTGTCTTCGTTCCGTCACATTCCATTGCTACCGTTCCGGCGAAACATATTGCAACAACTAACCTGCATGGACTCCCCGCAATGAGCGACGAGCACAAAGACCGCCCTTCCCAAGACATTGAAGCCAAACCGCCAGTTGACACCAGCCGGCGGCGCTTCCTGGGAGGCGCGGCCGTGCTGGGCGTGGGTGCGACCCTGAGTGCCTGCGGCAATACCAGCGAGGCACCCGGCAAGCCGGTGGATCGCCCGCTGACGCCGCAAGAGCTGGACAAGGCCCTGCACGAACAGGTTAAAACCGTGGTGGTGATCTACGCCGAAAACCGCAGTTTCAACAACCTGTTTGCGGATTTCCCCGGGGTCGAGAAACCATTGTCGGCCCTCGCCCCTGCGGACTATCAGCAGCGCGACCGCGACGGCAGCCTGCTGAGCACGCTGCCCCCGACCTGGGGCGGCGTGTTGCAAATCGGCCCGCAGACCGTCGATGGCGTGACCTACCCCAGCGAAGTGCAATACCAGGAAAACCTGCCTAACGCCCCCTACGCCTTGAAGGGCCCGAACGGCGAAGACCAGCCCCTGAGCCTGGTCACCCGGGATTTGTGGCATGTGTTCTATCAGAACCAGATGCAGATCAACGGCGGTAAAAACGATGCGTTCGTCGCCTGGGGCGACTCCGGCGGCCTGCTGATGGGCCATTACGCCCAGAGCCGTTACGCCCTGCGCTTGTGGGACGTGGCGAAGGAGTTTGTGCTTTGCGATAACTTCTTCCAGGGCGCGTTTGGCGGCTCGTTCCTCAACCACCAATACCTGATCAGCGCCACCCCCCCGGTGTACCCAAACGCTGCGCAATCGGTGGCCAAGGCACAGATCGCCACGCTGCAAAGCGACGACCCGACCGACCCGCGCCTCAAGCCTCTGGACAAGTCCCCGGCCAGCGCCATGACCGGCCCGCCGCAATTCGGCCCCAGCGCACTGACCCCGGACGGTTTCGGCGTGAACACCCTGGCCCCGCCTTACTGGCCTACCTGGATTCGCGACCCCGAGCGCCCGGATTACTCCAAGCCCGACTTGCCTAACGTGCTGGTGCCACAAACCCACGAGCACATCGGCGACAAACTGTCGAAAAAGAACGTCGACTGGGCCTGGTACGCCGGTGCGTGGCAAGCAACGCTGGATCAGTTCAAGGACTCGGGCGGCATTCCGAAGATTCCGAACTTCCAGTACCACCACCAGCCCTTCAACTACTTCAAGCAGCAAGGCCCGGAAAACCCGGCTGAGCGCAATAAACGCCTGCGCGATGGCGGCCTGGGGGATGACGCCAGCACCAACAAGTTCTTCGCCGATGCCCAGGCCGGCAAGCTGCCTGCGGTGACCTTCTACAAACCCCAGGGCAACCTGAATATGCACGCCGGTTACGCCGACGTCGCTTCGGGCGACCGGCATATCACCCGCGCCTTGAAGGTGCTGCAGGAAAGCCCGCAGTGGAAGAACATGGTGGTGATCGTCACCGTTGATGAAAACGGCGGCTGGTGGGACCACGTTGCACCACCGAAAGGCGATCGCTGGGGCCCTGGCACGCGGATCCCGGCACTGGTGGTCTCGCCGTTCGCGCGCAAGGGCACGGTGGACCATACCGTCTACGACACCGCGTCGATCCTGCGTCTGATCACCCGGGTGTTCCAGCTGGAAACCCTCGACGGGCTCAAGCAGCGTGACGACGCCATGACCGTGCGCGGCCAGAAGCCCATGGGGGATTTGACCAACGCCCTGCACTTCAAGGTGTAGACGCACTTGCTCAAAAGCGACAAGCGCGCAGTTTTTCTACGCGCTTTTCCCGGTCAACCGCTACTGTGTGAGGGTGGGCATTCACCCCGCGCAGACGGGCTTTCGCTGACAGGGAACCATCCATGTTCAAACTCACCAGGTTGTCCTTCACCCTGGCCGCACTGACCTTGAGTGCGGTCGTACAGGCTGATATCACCGTACCGCTGGGTACCCCGCAACGGGTCACCCAGTTGTTCGCGTACCCGAACAATTGCAGCGTCATCTGTTTTCGTCCCTGGACGCTGGAACAGACCGTCGAGCACTACCTGAACCAGAGCCTGCAACGCGACGGTTACAGCCGGGCCAAAGTCAGCGTCAAGACCGAGCATGACCAGGTGTTGGCCACGTTCAGCGGTGTGCCAGACGGTTATGGCCAGCCGTTGACCACCTTGCTCGATACCGCCGACCTGGCTTACCAGGGCGCCAGCAAACTCAATGGTGATGGCAAATGGCAGTTCAACTGGTACCTGTTCCTGCCGCTGGGCATGGCCCTGGAAAACCGCAAGAGCATCGAGCTGCTGCACTTCCCGCCGGATTATTCCCTGACCCACTTCCAGGACTACCTGGAGTCGGCCACCACCGACCGCTGGGCGACCTTGCTCACGGCCAACGGCATCCCGGCGACCCAGACGCCGGAATACCAGACCATCATCGACATCGCCCCGATCGCAGCCCCTGCCACGGCGGGCAAGGACCTGGAAGGCGTCTACGGTTACTTCACCGACTACCAGACCCGGATGGTCAAGGAGCTGAGCCAGCACGCGGGCGGCGCGTTGCCGATGGTGGCCTTCGGCGCGCCGGTGCGCAGCTGGATCAAGCAGCAATACGGGCAAACCGTTGCCGTACTGGGCCTGGCGCAAATCAGCCCGGCCGTCGGGAGCCAGGTCGCCGTACTGGGCGCCAATCACCCGAGCTACATCTGGTATGCCGCCAACCCCGACACCTATGACGGTGACGAGCAAAAGGCCGACGAGGCCGGTTTGAAGGTGATGGGCCAGGACTTGAGCGCCGCCTGCTGGCAGGCCTCGATGGGCCAGAAGCCCGCCAGCGATCCGAATGTGCAGCTCAAAGGCTGCATGAACACCTGGCAGGTAACGCGCAAGGAGCAGACCTGCGAACTGTTCTACACCTCTATCCGCGAGCTGACGCCCGATCAAGCGAACGCCAAGTGTGCCCAGCCGGCGATCAAGACCCAGCTGAGGCAATTGAAAAGCGCAGTGCCAGAACCGGCGATTGAAGCACCGGCGCTCTGAAGCAGGCTGCCAGAAGGGCGTTTTCCTACATAAAAGATAGCCAATTTCTACTGTCAGATTTGACAGTAGAAATTGGCTCCCACTTAAGCGAGTCTTGAGCCGCGCCCATCCGCTGCAAGACTGGCAGTCAAGACACCACCGGCAGGTCGATGCAGCCCCTCCTGGAGAGTCATGAAAACTCAAGCCATGGACAAGGCTAAAACCGCTGTGAGCAAGTGTCTTTACCCGTTCGCGACCGCCCTCGCCGAACACGGCTACCCCCGCGCTCGCGACTATGAAGTGGTGCGTACCCGAGACGGTTCAGGCGACGGAATCAAGACCCGCGTCGCCTTTGACAGCCGCCTGTGTATCGCCAGGGTGTCCGGCTACGCATTGAATGAGCGGCGCCTGCATACGGTGCAGATGTCCTCGCGTATCCACTTGTACGACCCGTGGTTCAGCGGCTTGCTTTCGCACTCGTGCAACCCGAACGCGTTTCTCGACATGACATACCTGGAACTGTGGTCCGTTCAGCCCATTCCCGCTGGCGCCCTGCTGACCATGGATTACGCCCACACCGAGGACGTATTGTTCCGACAGTTTCGCTGCCAGTGCGGCGAGCTCAACTGTCGGGGCTGGATCACCGGCATGAAGGAGCCGTTGAATCCCGAGGGTCAGCAATTCATGGAGCAGTGGCGCGAACGCAAAAGCCCTTAGACCGCACCCAGCGGGCGCAGGCGGTATTGCGGCGGCAATTGCTCGAAGCCACTGATGGTGGTGTTCAGGCTTTTCCAGCGGCCGTCCTTGATCCCGTAAATGCAGCCATGAACCGACAGGCTCTGCCCGCGGTGCCAAGCGTTCTGCACGATGCTGGTGTGGCCGACGTTGGCCACCTGCTGGATCACGTTCAGTTCGCACAGGCGGTCTACGCGTTCCTCTTCCGTGGGCAACTGGGCCAGTACGTCGCGGTTTTCGTAGTACAGGTCACGGATGGTGCGCAGCCAGCCGTCGATCAGGCCCAACTGGTTGTCCTGCATCGAGGCGCGTACGCCACCGCAGCCATAGTGGCCGGTCACCAGGATGTGTTTGACCTTGAGCACGTCGACTGCGTACTGGATCACCGACAGGCAATTGAGGTCGGTGTGCAATACCACGTTGGCCACGTTGCGGTGCACAAACAGGTCGCCAGGCAGCATGCCGACGATCTCGTTGGCCGGCACGCGGGCGTCGGAACAGCCGATCCACAGGTATTCCGGGGTTTGCTGGCGGGCGAGCTTGGCGAAGAATTCGGGATCTTCCTGTTTGATCGCATCCGCCCAGCGTTCGTTGTTATCAAGCAAGTCTTGTAGTTCGTTCATAAGGGAAAGCCTCAGGAATGATGCGCAGTTTTGACACTCGACCGCCCGTCCGGGTCACGCCAACAATAAAGATAGCCGGCGGCAATTTCTTGAATCTTGGGGAGCCATGCCTGTCCACACACTATAAGCCCCACAGTATGAGGAATCGCCATGACTGAATCACGACGTCCCTACGGCGCTACACAGCCGGAACCGATTGATGACAACGAAGATCGCATGGGCGAAATGCGCGAGCTGGATTTTGACAAGGAGGAGCCGACTGCGGAAATCGGCGACGAAATTCCGCCTCGGGAGCGTGAGCACCTGATGCCCGACGAACGGGTGCGCGAAGCCGGGATGACCGGTGCTTCCACTGACGATCATGACTCAACCGATGATGACATGAGCCCGGAAACGCTGATCCATGAGGATGGTGCGCGGGATGCGCAGGAAGCAGGTGAAGACCATCCGGCGGATTACGATTTGAGTATCGTCGATGAAGACGAGATCGGCGGCGGCAATGGCTTGGATGAGGCCGAGTTGGCCGATATCGATCCAGTAGACGGCAACCGCTGACACCCTGCCGAACTGAATGTGGGAGCGGGCTTGCTCGCTCCCACCAAGCCCGCTCCCACATTGGGCCCTGTGTTTAGTCGACCAGGGTGCAGGCCATCACGACCGCATCTTCGCGGCCACCGACGGCGGGGTAATAATCCCGCCGACGGCCAATTTCGTTGAAACCATAACGCTCGTACAGCCGGAACGCGCCGGTGTTGCTGTCGCGCACTTCCAGGAAACATTCCCGCGCCTTGGCCTCGTAGGCCCGGGACATCAGGTGCTCCAGCAAGCTCAAGCCCAGGCCACGGCCCTGGTTTTCCGGCTTGACGGTGATGTTCAGCAAATGCGCTTCATCGAGGATGATCTGCACCACCCCGTGGCCCACCTGCTGCTCGCCTTCGAACATCAGCCAGATCTGGTATTTGCCCAGCCCGTCGAGAAAAATCCCGCGGGTCCAGGGGTGGCTGAACGCTGCGTATTCGATCTTCAGTACAGCGTCGAGGTCCGCCTCGGTCATCGGGCGGAAGGATAAAGCTTCACTCATCGGTACTTTTCCAGCGCGCCATCAGCCGGCGCATGGCTTGCCAGACATCAGCCTTACGCTGTGGCTCTTCCATTAATAGTTCCAGGCCCGGCAGGGCCCAGACGGAGCCCAGGCCTTCGACCTGCAGTTCGCGGTACCAGGCCTCGGCATTCGCTTCGCCGGCAAAACGCACGGCGGGCAGGCCGATCAGCCACAGGCACACGCAGGGTTCGTCTTCCAGGCGCGCCGAGACAAAACCTTGCACAAAATCCCGCGCGGCTTCCGGGCCCTGGTCCATGGTGCCCCGGGCCAGCAGCGGCCAACGCACCGGCTCGCCAACGATTTGCGGACTGTCGGGCAGGCCGGCGGCGCGCAACATGTCCTTGAGCAGCAGATAGGCCGGGTCGCGGGCCTGGAAGCGCTCGCCTGTGGGTAACTCCACCAGCAGCAGGCATCGCCCGGCCCGCAGCAGTTGCAGGGCAAAGCGTGGCGGCGGTACGACCGGAGCCTTGACCACGGCAGGCGCCTCTTCGGCGACGACCGGCTTGGCCACCGGCGACGGGCGCGGCACTTCGACCTTTGGCCGGACCACCGGGGTTTCTGCCACGGGCTTGACCAGCGGCACCGGCGCAGCCGCCTCCTCACCCGAAGGCTCGAAAGCCTCGAACGGTTCCGGGGCCTCCAACAGCTCGGGCCGCGAAGGGGCGGCGAACGGTAATTCAGTGCGCGGCAGCCAGTTGACCACCTGCATGGCGGTCAAGTAAGCGCGACGTCGGGACTCGATAAGCAAAGGTCGGCCACTTGTGGATAACTAAAGAACAGGGATTCTACCGCCCTTCGACGAAGATCGCCCGCAGTTGATCGTTCCGGTGAGCGCCTCACGACCGGCTGTGGATAAATCCCGGCACCGATGCAGTACAATCGCTGCTTTTAATCGCTAACCAGCCGGCCATTCCGATGATCGAACCCAAGCGCGTCTTGCGCGCCCTCGCCGAACACTGGGCCCTGCTTGAGCCACTGTGCGAACACTTCGACCAAGGCACCCTGAGCCTCAGCGAACTGCGCGCCCAGTTGGCCGCCCAACAACTGGACAGCACGCCACAGGACATCACCAGCCTGCTGGACGTGTGGATTCGCCTGGATATCCTGGTGCCTGTCGCCAAGAGCCCGAACCGTTTCGAGCTCAACGCACAGATCCACGACTTCCTGGCGTATCTTCGCAAGGAGCACCGGCTAGGCCTGTGCCTGGAAATCGAAGCCTACCTGCGCCACCTTGAGCGCCTGGCGGGTTATATCCAGGACGCCTTCGACATCCGCGACGGCCATGACCTGGCGCGCCAATTGCGCCTGCTGGACATGCGCGTGCGCGACGTGCTGAAAAAACTCGCCAACGACGAACAGGCCCTCGCTGCCGTGGCCGATCGCGCCAAGACCAGCGACCGGCAGATCCCGTTGCGCCAGCGCTACGCCGAAGTACTGGCGACCTGGGACGAATACGTCGAGCCGATGATTCAACTGGTGAACGCCGACGGCGCCTTCGAACAGGGCGTGCGCAAGGTGGAAAACGTACTGTTGCGCATGCTTACCGAGCAGCAGCGCCTCGGCCACCTGGTGGATGACGACATGCTGCTGCGCACCCACGCGCGCATCCTCGAAATGCAGACCAGCGCCCAACTGACCTTGCGTCACGCCCGGGAACTGCTGCTGCCGTTGCGGGAAGAAGCGCGCCGGCACAACGCCGTGACCCGTGGCGCGGCGCTGGCCTTGTCGGCGATTCGCCGCAAGGGCCTGGACGCGGTGCCGCAAGCGGCGATGCCGATGTTCACCCGGCCGCAAAGCACCTTTCTTGGCAGTGCCAGCCAGGTCGAAGCCTACGTGTACGCCCTGGCCAACTTCGAACCGAAGCCGGCGCGTTTCCCCAAGGCGCACAAATCCCACAAGGGCGAAGCCCCTCGCGCACCGCGCACGGTCAAGGAAATGCTCGAGCGCTGTGAAGACGCGCTGCCGATGCCGGACCTGATGACCTGGCTGCTGGAGCAGGAACCGGACGGCGCAACCGACGAGTTGCTGTACTGGTTCTCACGCCTGTCGCGGGAAAAACGCTTCAAGCGTGAACGTCTGGAACGACGGGATTACCACACTCACGAGCACCAGGTCAGCCTGCGCTCATTCGCCCTGCTTCCAGCCAGTATTGATACGGCCGGGAATTCTGCGAGCACCCCTCATGCATCTTGATCTATCCGAACTGTCCCAGCTGGCGCCGATCTTTCGCGAGCTGTTCAAGGGTTACCACGTCAGCCGCCGCGACCCGGAGCTGTACGCCCAACTGTCGAACTTCCAGGACCAGTACCGCACGTTGTTCAAGGCCCTGGGCTTTGAGTTGGTGTGCGACACGCGGGGTTTCTACTACTTCGTGCCGGACTCGGCCGTGGCCGCCGCGCAGGTCAACAAGACCGCCCAGCGCCTGGCGTTGTTCACCTTCATCATCGTCGAGCACCTGGCCGACCAGGGCCGCGACCCGATCGCCGTGCTCGACGGTGGCAGCCTGGGCCGTGACGAACTGCCGTCGTTGCTGGAAAAGTACCGCGACCTGTTTATCCAGGCCGAAGTGCAGACCGTCGAGGAACTGGAAGAAAAAATCATGCGCCGCATGACCCAGCTGGGTTTTGCCGGTGAAGAGAACGGCATCTACCGCTTCCTGCCGCCGATGCACCGCTTCCTCGATGTGTGCCTCTCGGTCCAGCAAGACCGCGACCTGGCCGCGAGCATCCACAGCGTATTGCCGTTGCCGGCCCCGGTGATCATCGACGAAGACAGCGATGAAAAACTGCTGAAGACCGATGACCCGCTGGACTTGAGTGACTTTGCAGAAGAAAGCGAAGAAGACGCCCTGGCCCGCGCCATTGCCGAAGAACAGGAGACCGACGCATGAGCAAGGAACGCTACGGCATTCGCCGCTTCGCCCTTTTGAACACCGCCGGTTACAGCCTGGGTTTGTTCCCGCTGGAAGAACCGCTGTCGGTGTACGGCGCGAACAACCTCGGCAAATCGGCGTCGATCAACGCCTTGCAGTTCCCGATTCTGGCGCGCATGTCGGACATGAGTTTCGGCAAGTACACCCTGGAGCAATCCCGGCGTTTCTACTTTGCCACCGACACCAGCTACATCCTCGTGGAAGTCTCGCTTCCCCATGGCCCGCACGTGATCGGCGTGGTCGGTCGCGGCCCGGGCGGTGGTTTCGGTCACCAGTTCTTTGCCTACGCCGGCAAGCTGGACCTGGCGCACTACCAGAAGAACGACACCTGCCTGCGCCAGAAAGAGCTGTTCACCAACCTTGAGCGCGAAGGCCTGAAAGCCTATGAGCTCAAGCCCGATGAGCTGCGGCGTTTGCTGGTGGGCGGCCATACGTCGATCCCGCTGGACCTGACCCTGATTCCGCTGCGCTCCACCAGCGAGCAGAGCCTGAAGACCTTCCGCGCGCTGTTTATCAATTTGCTGCACATGCGGGAAATCACCGCGGCCAAGTTGAAGCAGCTGTTTCTGGATGCGTTCGAACACAGCCTGCGTTCCGGCAGTGTCGATTACATCGCGGCGTGCGAAGAAGCCTTCCGCGATGTACGACGCATGGAGCAGGACTACAACTCGCTGGTGGCTGCCGGCCCTCTGGTAGAAGCCTTGGCCAACGGCGTGAAGCAGCGGGACATTCTGCGGGGCAAGCTGCATCGCCTGTCACCGCTGCTGGATTCGTTGCTGGGCACCTGGTCGGACTACGCCAGTGCGCGCAAGGAAGAACTGACGATCCAGGCCGAGCATTACCGCAACGAGCAGGATTCGCTGCAGAACGACCAGCGCGGCGGCACTCAGGAGCTGATGCGCCTGGAGCGGGAAATCAGCGGGATTCAGCGCTGGCTGGGTGAGCTGTCGGTGCTCAAGCACCGCTTCGCGCTGGTGGATGACGTCAAGGTGCTGGAGCAGCAACTGCTGGCCGCCAAGGATGCTCACGATGAACTGGCCGGGGCCTTGGCGCAGTCGCGTCAGTTCAGCGCCGAGGATCTGGACGAACGTCTGCGGGACCTGGAAAAACGCCTGAAGTCGGTGAAGCAGCAACTCGATCACGCCGACAACAACAGCTACGCCAAGCTGCGGGAAGAATTCTCGCAGCAGGATGTCGAGCGTCTGATGCGCCTGTTCAACAGTTCGCTGTTCAGTTTGCCGCTGGGTGAGCATGGCATCACGCTGGACGAGGACGGCCTGTGGGTGAAATCCCTGGAGCAGATCCTTGATGGCTTCAAGGGCGAGCGTTTTGAAGTGCCGGGGCTGGCCATCGACATCTCGCACATTGAACCACCAGCGTTGCAGGCACTGGCTGACCGCGCCGCGTTGCGCGACCAGAAAGAGCGTCTGGAAAAAGAACTCAAGCAACTGAAAACCCAGCAAGCCGTGGCGGCCGACCGCGCGGCGAGCAAGACCCAGACTGAAGCGCTGTACCAACAGGTACTGGACGCGCAGAAGGCGCTGGAAGATTTCCGCCGTGCACAAACCCTGAGCGCCGAGGAAGGCGAAAAGCTGGAAAGCCTGGCGCAGATGGAAGCGGCCCAGGACGAATTGAAACGCTCCAGCGATGCGTTTACCGAGCGCGTCCAGCAACTGTCGGCCAAGCTGCAATTGGTAGGCCGGCAGATTGGTGATATGGAAGCCAAGCAGCGCACCCTGGATGACGCATTGCGTCGTCGCCAGTTGCTGCCGGCAGACTTGCCGTTTGGTACGCCGTTCATGGACCCGGTCGACGATTCCATGGACAACCTGCTGCCGCTGCTCAATGACTACCAGGACAGCTGGCAAGGCCTGCTGCGCGCTGATGGCCAGATCGACGCGCTGTACGCACAGGTGCGCCTCAAGGGCGTGGCCAAGTTCGACAGTGAAGACGATATGGAGCGCCGCCTGCACCTGCTGATCAACGCTTACGCGCACCGTACCGATGAAGCCCTGACCCTGGGCAAGGCCCGGCGGGCGGCGGTCACGGATATCGCGCGCACCTTGCGCAATATCCGCAGCGACTACGACAGCCTTGAGCACCAGTTGGCGTTGTTCAACCGTGAGATCAACAAGCGCCAGGTGTCCAACCTGCAGAGCTTCCGCATCGTGCTCGCGCCGAACAAGGAAGCCCTCAAGCATATCGACCAGATCATCCACAGTGCCGGTCAGTATGAAGAAGGCGAAACCCTGTCGGTGTTCGATCTGAGCCAGAGCGCCGAACAGGACAACAAGAACGAGGAAGCCAAGGAATACCTGGCGCGCCTGGTAGCGGCCAACCATAACCAGTTGGGCCTCAAGGACTTGTTCGAACTGGCGTTCGAGATCACCAAGGTCAACGGCCAGCCGATCATTCACACCGACATCGATGGCGCCGCCTCCAACGGCACCACCATGACCATCAAGGCGCTGACCAACATGTATTTGTTGCTGCACTTGATGGACCGCGACCAGGCCGGGCGCGTGCGCTTGCCGTACTACCTCGATGAGGCCGCGGACATCGATGAGAAGAACCAGGCAGCATTGCTGGAGACCAGCTTGCAGCTGGGCTTCGTGCCGATTCTGGCCAGTGTGAAGCCGCAGGTTTCCGCCCAGGTGGCGATCGACCTGGAAGGCGGCAGCGGGCCGAACGGGATCTACATTGATGAGGCGGACTGGAAGTACATCCGTCGTCACGATGTGGTGAAGGCAACGGTG
Organism: Pseudomonas sp. P7779; assembly: GCF_013386315.1. Lineage (NCBI taxonomy): Bacteria > Pseudomonadati > Pseudomonadota > Gammaproteobacteria > Pseudomonadales > Pseudomonadaceae > Pseudomonas > Pseudomonas sp. P7779. Next base: position 61,717 of record NZ_JACARZ010000077.1, read on the forward strand.
AATGTGCAGGCGGATGAGCCGGAGCTGGATGAGGTTTAATCAGTTGCGCTGAAATGCAAAAAGGCCGCGATCTTCTGGATCGCGGCCTTTTTTTGGTGTTCTTGAGGGCCTCTTCGCGAGCAAGCCCGCTCCCACATTCAATCGGGTTCCTTCAATGGGAACTGGGTCAAATGTGGGAGCGGGCTTGCTCGCGAAGGCCGCGCCTCGATCTATTTGCCGAGCGGGATTTTAGGCGCCCAGGTCAGCCATTCGTCTTCAAACTTGTCGAACAGCGGGAAGGTCTGCTGGGGCCGAGCGGCGTTGCCCATGCGCTCGCCGTCCGGCGTGGCAAAGGCGATGCCGCCGGCGACCAGGGTCTCCAGGGACTCAGTGCGAACGGTCGCGCCCTTGAACAAGCCGAAGTCGAGCCCGAAGCCGCTGGTGTTCCAGAACCGGCTGCCACTGCGCACCAGAGGCGCGTACTTGGGCTCGATCAGGATGTGAACCAGCACACGGTCGGCGGTCTGGCCCAGCTCGTAGCCGGTAACTTTGCCTACGGTGACTTCGCGGTAAGTGACCGGAACGCCTTCCTTCAACGAGCCACGGCGTGCGGCGCTGAGTACCAGGCTCAGGCCCTCCTCCTGATGAACGGCTTCTGGCGGCTTGTCCAGCGCGACGAAACTCTTCTGTGGGCCGATGCTTTTGGTCGCTGGCTGTACTTCAATGTACTGGCCGGTCACCAGGGTTTCCAGGTTCGACGTTTTCATCAGGCCCAGTTCAGGCTTGACCACCCAGAACTGACTGCCGGCCCGTGCGATGCGGTCGGCCACCTGGGTGATACGCGCGCTGAGCAGCACCGATTGCATGTCGGCGCTCAGGTCAACACTTTCGATCTTGCCTACGTCCAGGCCCTTGAAGCGCACTGGCGTACCCGGGCGCAGGCCATCGGCGCGGTCGACCTTGATGGTCACCAACGTACCGTGCTGGTTGGCGGCTTCGCGATCCGGGAACAGACGGAAACGCGGGATGCGCTTTTTCAGCGGCACATTCGGCTCCGGGGTTTCGAAGGCGATACCGCCCGCCATCAGGCTGGCCAGGGATTCGCTTTTCACCTGGATGCCGCCGGTAAGCCCACCGGTCAGGGTCACGCCGCTGGCATTCCAGAAACGGGTCGAGCCATTGACCAGGCCTTCGTATTCTTTCTCGATATGGACGCCGATCACCAGTTGTTTGTTCTTGCGGGAGAACTGGTAGCTCTGCACGGAACCGACCTTGACCTGCTTGTAGAGGATCGGGCTGCCGACATCCAGGGAACCGAGGTTGTCGGTGAAGAGCACCATGTGCAGGCCGGGGGAACGCAGGTCCAGTGGCGGCGCCTTGGCGCGGGCGACGTACTCCCGTTGTGGCGCGGTGCCCTTGTCGCCGGGACGGATGGCGATGTAGTTACCTTTGACCAACGCTTCCAGCCCGGTGATGCCGGCCAGTGAGATGGACGGCTTGACTACCCAGAATTGGGTGTCCTGGACGAGGTAGTCTTCGGCCAGTGGGTCGAGGGTCAACTCGGCATTGGCGCTGGACAGGTCCGGGTCGATCTTCAGGGTCTTCAGGCTGCCGACCTGGATGCCTTTGTACATCACCGGGGTGCGGCCCGCCTGGAGGCCTTCGAAGTCGGTGAGTTTGACTTTGACCTTGATGCCCGCCGCGGCCGCATCGAAATCTTCGTAAAGGCGGAACGGCAGGCTCGGGTCCGTCGGTGGGCTGTCCTTGCGATTCTCCGGCGTGGCGAAGGCGATACCGCCGGCAACGATGCTGGCCAGGGATTCACTGCGGACTTTTACGCCGGAAAGGTTGGCGTCGATGCTGATGCCGCTGGCGTTCCAGAAACGCGTGTGTTTGCGCACCAGGCTGGCGTAGGTCGGCTCGATGTAGACCTTGATTTCAACGGTGGTCTGGTCTTCGGAGAGCAGGTAGCTTTTGACCTGGCCGACCTGGATCTGCTTGTAGAACACCGGGCTGCCACGGTTCAGCGAGCCGAGTCGATCAGCTTTGATCGTCAGGTGCAGGCCGGGCTTGGCGTCGGATAAAGGCGGTTCTTCGGACAGGGCCTTGAACTTGCGCGTCGGCTCACCATCGCCTGGGCTGGCGGCGATGTAGTTACCCGAGACCAGGGTTTCCAGGCCGGTGATCCCGGCCAGGCTGACACTTGGCTTTACCAGCCAGAAGCGGGTGTTGGTCTTGAGGTATTGCTCCACGTCCTTGTTCATCTCGATGGTGGCAATCACCCCGCGATTGTTACCTTCGTCATCCAGGGCCAGGGTCTTGACCTTACCCACGGACATGCCTTTGTAGACCACTTCGGTCTTGTTGGCCTGGATGCCTTCGCCGCTTTCAAAGCGTACCTGAATCTCGATACCTTGCTGGTTGTACGCACGCCATCCCAACCAGCCACCGATGATCAGGGCAATCAGGGGCAGCACCCAAATGGCCGACCAGTTGGAAGCTGGGCGGGTTTTAGCCTTAGGCAAATCACTCATGGTCGTCGTCCGACTCCGTGTTATCCCAAATCAGTCGGGGATCAAAAGTTACTGCGGCAAGCATCGTCAAGATCACCACACTGGCGAACGCTACGGCACCGAGATTGGCCTCGACACTGGCAAGTCGCCCAAAGTTTACGACTGCCACCAGGATGGCAATCACGAAGATATCCAGCATGGACCAGCGGCCAATGAACTCGATAAAGCGGTACATGATAATGCGTTGTTGCGCGGAAAGTGGCTGGTGACGCTGCACCGAGAACAGTAACAAGCCGATGCCCACCAGCTTGAAGGTGGGCACCAGAATGCTGGCGATGAACACTACAGCGGCGATCGGGAACATGCCGTGCTGCATCAACTGGATCACGCCGGACATGATGGTGCTCGGATCGCCTTGGCCCAGGGAGCTTACGGTCATGATCGGCAACAAATTGGCCGGGATGTACAAGATGGCTGCCGTGATCAGCAGCGCCCAGGTGCGCGTCAGGCTGTTCGGACGACGGGCGTGGACCAGCGCGCCGCAACGGGTGCAGGTTTGCTCGTCGGTGTCCGGGTCTTGTTTGTTTAGTTCGTGGCATTCGGTACAGATCAGAATGCCCGCATCAATCGCCCGCATGAGCATCCTCTCCTGACAGCGCTTCCCAGATCTGGTGAGGTGACATCACCACCTCCAACAATATCTGGACCATTAACAGACTGACGAAGCAGGCCAGACCGAGCCCTACGGTGATAGTGGCCATGTCAGCCAGCTTTACGATCGCCACCAGCACGCCCATCAGATAGACCTCGAGCATCCCCCAGTCTTTCAGATGATGGTAGATGCGATAAAACAGCAGACCGTAGCTACGGCCGATGTTCCAGCGGATGCTCAGCAATACCGCCAGTTGGCACAGGAGCTTGAGCAATGGAATGCCCATGCTGCAGAGGAACACCACCACGGCGACGCCTTGCATACCGGTGTCGAACAGACCGACCACGCCGGTCCACACGGTGTCCTGCGAGGACTGCCCGAGTAGATTGAGCTGCATGATGGGTAAAAAGTTCGCGGGGACGTACAACAGCAGCGCGGCAATCACTAACGCCAGGCTTCGTTCAACGACGTTGTGGCGGTGAGCGTACAGCTCGTAGCCGCAGCGTGGGCATTGGGCCTTTTCACCGCGGGCAAGCTCCGGCTTGCGCATCAACAAGTCGCACTCATGGCATGCCACGAGTTCGTCCAGCGGTAAGTCTGACGCCTCAAGGGCATCAACCGGGTCGGGCATATAGGGCTCGGACTCTAAAAAAGATTAGGTGCCTATTCTAGTGTTCTGGTTCAGAAATAACTGTGCAAATTTGTCGGGGTGCCGCTGTATATCGAGCATGTCGGTAAAGTTTCCGACCGCCCAAAACAAAACCCCTGATTGCGTTAGCAATCAGGGGTTCTGGAATTTAATCTTGACGATGACCTACTCTCACATGGGGAAACCCCACACTACCATCGGCGATGCATCGTTTCACTGCTGAGTTCGGGATGGGATCAGGTGGTTCCAATGCTCTATGGTCGTCAAGAAATTCGGGTACTGAGTCGTGGCCAGTTGGCCTCGCTTCAGCAAATTGGGTATGTGATAGCTTTCGGTGTTTTGCAAGATCTCGAACTTTCGGTTCGTTTCGTCTTCACACACCGCA